>JBKKCN010000164.1:0-7122 GCA_046712525.1 Candidatus Rokuibacteriota bacterium | reverse complement strand
GGCGAGCGCGTGTCGTTCGCGGCTGCCGCGGCCGCGCCGGAACCCGCCGTCGCTGAAGATGCGCCGGCGACGCCACAGCCCGTCGTCGCCGCCGCCTCCTCTGTTCCGCCCGGCGGCAGAGACTTCGTCATCGAGCGCCTGCCACCGGCGGCGACGAGAAGCGGGACGGCGCCGCTATCCGCGCCGCCCCCCCCTCCCACCCGCGAGCCGGCACAGCCCGTCGCCTCGTCGTCTCTAACCAGCACGGTCGGCCAGATCCGGCTCGCCGGCGACAAGATGCAGGTGGAAACGTCGGAGGAGCAGCGCGAGCGGGCGACGTCGCTGGAGGCGATGGCGGCACAGACCGCAGAATGGTGGGTGGCGGCGCGTAAGGGCTGGGAGGAGTTTCGCGGCAGTGGCGCCACCATCGCGGACGCGACGAAGGACACGCTGAAGCGCCATCCCTATCTGCTCTCGGTACCCATTCAGAAAAGCGCCAAACACGACGACGGCCGCCTCGCGGAAGGGTACGCGCTGCTCCTCGAGCACGTGGAGAAACAGGAAGAGGGCTTCGTCAAGGAAGCGCTCACGCGACTCAATCCCCAGTTCACCACCCGCGGCAAGGACGAGACGTACCAGCTCGCGCAAGAGCTCTACCTCTACGTCGTGGCGGAAGGCCGCCTCTACAGAACGTATCCGGACTTCATCAAGGACGTCATGACGCGCGCCGTCCCCGAGCCGGGGTTCTGGGTGCAGGGCGGCCTCACCGAAGGGACCGGGGACACGGCAACCTTTACGCGGCTCGATCCCGCAGGCACAGAGGCGCTCAAGCTGGCGTCGCTCACCGCCAGCGCGGAGCGCGCGGCACCGCACATCTTCGCGGTCACCCTCGGCCCTCTCACCACGCGCTTCTTCAAAGTGGAGGCGGGCGAGCTTCCGGATCCCCCGGACGTCGAGATCAAGCTCAAGCAAGACGACACGGCGTCGGATCGCGCGTGGATCATGAGCGTCCCTTTCACGGGCACGCCGGAGCCGCCGAAAAAGCACAAAGCGGCCGGGACCGTGATCCCGGAGCTCGGCAAGCAGCATCGCCGCCTCTGGATCGGCGTGTTCAATGCCGACACCAACGACGACAAGAGCTATGAGCTGACGATCACATTGAAGCGCAAGTCCCGCGCCGCACCGGCCACCACCGCGAAGCCGACACCATCACCCTTCGCACCCAGGAAACGGTAAGAAGGGCACGACGTGGCCGACCGCTCTCAGACCCTGCTGCAGGCGGCGTCGACGATCTTCGTCCTCATGACGGTGCTTCCGTTGCTGATCTTCACGTGGACGCTTTACACACTCGACGGTCTCCAGCGCGACACCGCGCAGATCGGCCTCGGCCTCTCCCTCATGATCTCGCTCACCGGCTTCGTGATCCTGCGCGCGATCATGTCGCAACTCTCGGAGCTGAGCCGCGGCATCGTCCGCGCCGTCGGTGAGCAGGGCACGTCGGCGCGGTCCGAACCGGGCTCACTTGCCGCCCCTGCCCCCGGCATCGGCGCGATCGATGAGTTCGACGAGATGACGGCCACCATGGCCGGCCTCTGGCAACGCGAAGCGGTCGCCCACGTGGGCCACCAAGTCCTGGTCTCACTGGTCAGAGTCCCAGAGCCGATCGCGGGAACGCTCCAGGAGCTGACAGCGTCCGGCCTGGTTCTCAACCGCGCCGGCGAAGACATCAAAATCGCCTACCAACGCATCGCCGGCATCGAGCCCGCCTCGCGTCCCCCCACCCCGCCCCCCACCGAGCCGCCGCAATAACCGAACACCGCTCAGGGCGGTGAGAACGGCGCCGATGCTGGACCGTGACGAAAAGAGGAGTGTGGCGTAGCCGCGCCACGCCTCAACCACGAACGAAGAGAGCCTAGCGTCGCACCAAGCGAGCGGTTGTTTCAGACAGCACCCGTCGCCGGGCGACGAGAATGATGCAGATGCGAGGCGGCGAGGAAGAGAGGAGGGAGGCGTACGTCGCGTACGCCGCAGCGACGAACGACGAGCCAACGACGCAGATGCGTCGTTATCGTCGTACCGCCTCAGCGTTTGCCGGATTCGGCGAGGACGTCGCGGAACACCCGATAGAACTGGTTGTTGTCGTTCATGGCCTTGACGAGGATAGCGGCCAGATGCGGCAGGTCGTTGGGATTGACCACGACGTTCACGGACCGGGCGAAGGCCATCATGTTGTCGAAGCTCTTGTACTCCCGGCCGAGCAGCGCCACGAACATGTAACGGCGGGCCGTCATCGCCATGCCGCGCACGGCGGCGAGCACAGGGTTGTCGAGCGACGTGCTGTTCTGGAACCGCTCGTCCACGATGACCAGCTCGTAGGAATCGCGCCGCATGCGCTCCACGGCCTCGTCCGCATTCTTCGCCGCGTGCATGGTGAAGCCGATCTGATCGAGGGCGGCCTTGATCACGCCCAGCCGCTCGGGCGCGTCCTCGCACACGAGCGCGAGCCGCTGCTGCTGGATGAAGTCGGGGGTGTCCACCGTGTTGGTCATTTCTTCTTGATCACCGTGCGGTTGTAGTCGGCGTCGAGCCGCAGACCTTCGATCTCCGTCGTCTTCTCGCCGCGCTTCTGCTTGATGGTGTCGATGCCGCGCTGCACGATCGCCTTGCGCGTGGCATAGGCGACCGCCGTGTCTTCCGCGACGATGCCGTGCTCGTAAGAGCGCAGGAGCGACTGGTCGAACGTCGTCATGCCGAAGGGCTCACCGACCTCCTGGATGTCGTAGAAGGTCTTGCCATCCGCCTCGCCGTTGAGGATGAGCTCGTTGGAGCGGATGGTGTTGGCGAGGATGTCGTGCACGGCCCAGCGGCCGCCGCCCACCTTGGGCACCAGGCGCTGCCCCACGATCCACCGGATGGTGTCGGCAAGGCGTTGGCGGATCTGCTTCTCCTCTTCCTGGTCGAACATGCCGACGATGCGGCTGATGGCCTGCCCCGCGTTCACGGTGTGCAGCGTGGAGAGCACGAGGTGGCCGGTCTCCGAGGCCTTGATCGCGAGCTCGGTCGTCTCCCGGTCGCGCATTTCACCGACAAGGATGATCTTCGGCGCCTGCCGCAGGGCGGCGCGCAGGCCGCTCGCGAAGGCGTCGTAGTCGAGGCCCAGCTCGCGCTGGTTGAACGTCGCCTTGCGGTTGGGGTGCACGTACTCGACGGGATCCTCGAGGGTGACGATGTGCACGGACTTGGTGGCGTTGATCTCGTTGAGGAGCGCCGCCAGCGACGTCGTCTTGCCGGAGCCGGTGGCGCCGGTGATGAGGATGAGGCCGTTCTTCTCCCCCGGCATCTTCTTGAAGGCACCGGGCAGCTGCAGCTCCTCCACGGTGGGAATCTTCGTCTCCAGCTTCCTGAGCACGACGGAGATGTTGCCGCGCTGCGAGAAGATGTTGACGCGGAAGCGCGCCTTGCCGGGCAAGGAGTAGGAGCTGTCGCAGGAGCCCTGCTTGACGAGGAACTCGCACAGCCGCCGGTCGTTGTTGATGAGGTTGAGAGCAAAAATCTCGGTCTGGAAGGGCGTCAGGCTGTCGATGGCGGGATCGACCGGCACCGCCACCAGCTCGCCGGACGTCTCCACCTGGAGCGGACGCTCCACCGTGATGTTGAGGTCGGACACGTTTTCGTGAGATTCCAGCATCGAGGAGAGCAGGTCGTCGATCTCGCCTTTTCGCATTCCGCGGCCCCTACTGGTTCAGCTCGTCGGGAGGCGTCTTCAGCAACGGCTTGAACTTCGACTTGTCGATGCACTTGTCGTACGCCTCTTCGGGGCTGATCCAGCCCTTCGTGAGGTTCGCCATGATGGCGTCGTCCAGCGTCTGCATGCCGTACTGCTTGCCGGTCTGGATGGCGGACGGGATCTGCACCGTCTTGCCTTCGCGGATGAGGTTGCCCACGCCCGCCGTGCAGACGAGGATCTCGAGGGCCGCGCAGCGACCCTTCTTGTCGATGCGCTTGAAGAGGTTCTGCGCCACCACCACCTTGAGGCCGGTGGAGAGGCCGTTGCGCACCTGCGCCTGCTCTTCGGCGGGAAACACCTCGATGATGCGGTCGATGGTCTTGGCCGCGCTCGTGGTGTGCAGGGTACCGAACACAAGGTGACCCGTGTTGGCCGCTTCCAGGGCGAGCCGGATGGTCTCGAGGTCGCGCATTTCACCGACGAGGATGATGTCGGGGTCTTCGCGGAGAGCGCCCTTGAGGGCGGAAGCGAAGCCCCGCGTGTGCACGCCCACCTCACGGTGATTCACGAGGCAGCCCTGGCTCTGGTGGACGAACTCGATCGGATCCTCGATGGTGATGATGTGGTCCTTGCGGTGCTTGTTGGCGTGGTCGATGACGGCCGCCAGTGTGGTCGACTTGCCGGAGCCGGTGGGGCCGGTGGCGAGTACGAGGCCTTTGTGCAGCATCGCACTCTTCTTGAGGATGGGGGGCAGCCCGAGCTCGTCGGCGGTCAGCACCTTCGTGGGAATCTGGCGGAAGACCGCGCCGCAACCATATTTCTGCATGAAGAAGTTGCAGCGGAAACGGGCCACGCCGGGAATCTCATAACCGAAGTCAACGTCGCCCGTCTCCTCGAAGGTCTTGATCTTCTGCTCGGGCGCGATCTCGTAGAGCATCCCGCGCAGCGTTTCTTCCTCGAGGATGTCGTACTTGATTCGCTCGAGCTCGCCGTGCACGCGCAGGATCGGAGGCGAGCCAGCCACGATGTGCAAGTCGGAGGCTCCAGAATCGAACATCAGCTTGAAAAATGCGTCCAGCCTTGCCATCAATCACTCCCTTGTCCGTAAAAATCGGACTAGAACGAGCCTAGCTGTTCGCGTCTTCGCAAGTCAAGTTCACGCCCCCTATTGTCACGTTTGCACTGACCTGCCAGAAACGGGATGACAACAAGTCGCTCCCGCGCGCGTTCGGCGCGCACCGGCGACCGTTTCGGGATGCCGGAACCATGGGGATGGTGCCCGATTCGGACCGTGGCGGCCGGGGCTCCATCGACACGTCACGTGCGGTCCTGGTCGAGAGGGGGAACGGCTCCCGGCACCCCGAAGTGGGCGTCCGTGCACGCCGAACGGTCAGCCGCTGGCGTCGGGCTCGAGGGCGGCGGCGCGGACGAAGGAGGGTTGCTGGTAGAGGCGGTCGGCCATGACGGTGAGGACGGGGCTGAGCGAAAAGACGTCGGCGAAGCGGGCGTGGAGGACGAAGCGCTGCTCGACGAGGCGAACGGCGTCGCGGACGTCGGTGGCGCTCGCCACCGAGCGTCCGCCGCGCAGCGCGCTCAGCTTCGCGGCCCACTTCGTGAACGCGTAGAGAACGAGCATGGTCTGGTAGCCGCGGAAGACACCGTGCATGGGCGTGAGCGTTTTTCGGAAGAGCACGTGGCTCCAGTACTCCCGCAGGAAGCCGTCGATGTCGACGGGTGTGGTGTCGAAGCGGACCGACTGCACCGCTTCGATATCGAAGGGCGCGCCGCCCGTGATGAAGTCCGGCAGGCGTCCCTTTCCCCGCCGGAAGCGGAAGTAGTTGCGATAGAGCGCGGCGACGAGGCCGACACGCGACAGCTTGCGCCGCGAGAACTCGAGCCACGTGTAGAGCGGCGCCAGCGGCGTGAGGGAGGGTCGGCGCGGGTAGCGCGCGTGGGCCGCGATGGCGAGGATGCGACGGAAGCGGTCCGCGCGCAGCTGATCGAGGCCGCCCACGAGCGTCTCCGTCGAAGAACGGCCCTCGCGCCGCGCGCGCGCTTCCACCTGCGTGAGACCGACACACAGGCTGATGAGCGCGCTGCCTGACAGCAGGGCCACGGGCAACGTGCACTCGTCGTGGCCGAGGATGTCGAGCAGCGCCGCCTCGATGGGCCGGTACTGCTCCCACGAAATATCCACAGAGGAGTAGAGAACGATGGGATCGGGCAGCACGCCCACGCGCGTGCTGCCCGCCAGCACGCCCGAGATCTCGTCCTGCTGCTCGGCGAGCGTGCGGCCCTGGTGTGCGCGCACGGCCGTGCACGCAAACGACACGCCCACCGCCACGCCGTCCGGCGTCTGCACGAACGAGTATGGAAACTCCCGGCACACCTGCGGCTTGGCGGCGGCGCCGAGATGCCGGTGGATGGAACAGCGCTCGTCGGCGGCGAGGAAGACACATGCGCCCAGGGGCTTGCGCACGAACGTCATGCGCTCGCCGCCCGGCAGCGGGTGGGCGAGCGGCGCGAACTTCTCCCCGGGGCCGAGGGCGGGATCGACGGCGGGCCAGTTCACGTGGCGCAGCCGCTCGTGGGAGGCATCGTCGACGCCGATGAGCCAGTCGTTACGACAGCAGGCGCCGGAACTCTGACAGGTGAAGACGACGCGCTCGGCAAGTAACAGCTTTGTCATCAAGGTACTCTGAAGGTGGAGCCGTCGAACGTCAAGGAAGGAGCTCGGATGGTGCGTGTGGAGACCGGCGAGGGTGGGCTGCCCCGCGCCGTGCTACGCACGGCGGCGGGCGAGGCGCACGTGTACCTGCACGGCGCGCACGTTGCCCACTGGCACCCTCGTGGCGGCATGCCCGTCCTCTTCATGAGCGCGCATACGCGCTTCGCGTCCGACGCGGCCATCCGCGGCGGCGTTCCCGTCATCTTCCCCTGGTTCGGCCCGCGCGCGGGAGATGCACAGGCTCCCGCCCACGGCTTTGCGCGCCGCCGCCCATGGCGGCTCGAGCGCGAAGGCGACCACGACGTCGTGCTCGCTCTCGATGCGGACGCGGGCACGCGGGCCGTGTGGCCGCATGAGTTCGCCCTGCGCCTGCACGTGGTGCTAGAGGCGCGGCTGACGATGACGCTTGCCGTCACCAACACGGACTCGGAGCCGTGGACGTACGAGGAGGCGCTCCACACCTATCTCGCCGTCGGCGATGCGACGACCGCCCTCGTGACCGGTGTCGAAGGCGCCGCCTACCTCGACAAGACCGACGCGATGGCACGCAAGCGGCAGCCGGACCGACCCCTGCGCATCACGGGTGAGGTGGACCAGACGTTTCCCGGCCACACGGCCGCGTGCGTGGTGGAGGACCCCGTGCTGAAGCGCCGCATGCGCGTCGACAAGCGGGGCTCCGCCACCACCG
>JBKKCN010000163.1:0-3869 GCA_046712525.1 Candidatus Rokuibacteriota bacterium | reverse complement strand
GGCCAAGCGGGTCAGCAGCGCGCGCAGCTCGGTGCCGGGCGAATCTTTCAGTGCCAGCGTCAGCGAAGGGTCGCCGAGCTCCAGGCGGGACACGCGCCCTGTGGCCGCGCCCACGTCGAATCGGTCGAGCGCGACGACGAGGCTGCGCGCGCGTAACGGCGACACGGCGCGATCGGTGAAACGCGCGGCGATCTCGCCCAGGCGCGCCTGACCTGAGACGAGCACGCGTCCCTCGGAGAGAAGCACATCGCCCTCGACGTCGCCGCGCCCCTGCTCGAGCAGCACGCCGGCGACGATCGGGAAGTCGCGCAGCACGGAGGCCACGTCGAGCGCCCGCGCACGCACGTGCACAGCGTAGCCGGCCGGTCCTTCCTTGGTCCGCACCGCCTGTCCGGTCAGCTGCACGGTGGTGCCGTACACGGCCATCTCGACCGCGAACGCGATCTCTTCGTCGGGCCTTGGCACCGCGGCGAGCTGGTTCAGCCGCACGTCGATGTCTCTCACGACGAGCGGCGTACCTCGCTCCCCGGCGTCGTCCACGATGACCGTGCCCCCGGTGAT
Source organism: Candidatus Rokuibacteriota bacterium (assembly GCA_046712525.1). Lineage (GTDB taxonomy): Bacteria > Methylomirabilota > Methylomirabilia > Rokubacteriales > CSP1-6 > JBBDXO01. The sequence continues at coordinate 3,308 of JBKKCN010000163.1, read as the reverse complement.
CACGACGCCTTCCACATTGATAGGCGGTGTGAATCGACGCGCGCCGGCAACGTCCGGAATCCCGAAGAATCCCGCCGCCCCCAGTCGTACCCGTGGCGAGGCGACATGCAGTTTGCGCAGCGTGACGCCGCCCGCGAGCAGGGTGGAAAGATCCGCGGTGGCCGTCACTGCGTCGGCCGAAAAGACATCGCGCCCCTGCGCATCGCGACCGCGCAGGTCAGCCATTGCGAGCTGGCCGGTGAAGGGGTTGTAACGCAGCACGCTGAACGTCAGGCCACCGGGGACGGCCGCCGCCAACCGTCGCTCGAACACCAGCGTGGCGCCGCCTGCGATTCCGAAGACGAAGGCGACGAGGCTGAGGATACCGAGCAGGATCCTCACTGCGTCCGCCGGGCTCTCATCGCGGCCGCCTGGACAGCGACACGGCGCCCGCGTGGACAGGCGCGCCGCCCGATGCCGCGGCGACCATCTCGCCCTCCAGGCGATCGGAGCCTGTCAGTCGAAGCTTCAGCTGCCGTCCACCCGGCCACATGAACCGAAGCCCGTCGACAGCCGACACCCCCTGCCGGAGCACCGTGCGCCGCACACCGTGCTCGATGAACGTGAAGTAGCCGAATACGGTCTTCGCGGCGCCGGTCCTGAAGGCGGCTTCCAGCCCGATGGGTGCGCCCGCCCCTACTTCTGCCCACTCCCCCGCCCAAGCGCCACCCACGGCTGCACCAACGGAGGAGACCATGGCCGACGGGTAGGCGGAGCCGGAGGCTACCCCATTCGGCACGGGTGACGGCTGCGCACCGTTGGCAAGCGCAAGGATAAGGACCAGCATCGCGTCTGTCATGGCAGTATGCTCAGGACAATTCAGCAAATGACGCGCCACCGACGCCCGCACGGGCCGGTGGCGCCTGCAGCTTCTCCATAGCGGGCGGTACCGCCGCGTGTCCAAACTGGGTGTCCTCATGCGAGCTGGCGTCTGGCTGTTGTTCCTCGCGGCATCGTTCGGATGCGCCAAGGTCACGCCTCACATCTCGGTGCCGCCCCTGTCGCTGGGGGAGCCCTCGTTTTTCCCCACCCTCGAAGCCTACGCAGTGGCGCCGATCGTGGGTGGCAATGCCGTCGAGTTCCTGCTCAATGGTGAGCAGATCTTTCCGAGCATGGTGGAAGCGATCAACTCCGCGCAGCGGACGATCACCTACGCCCAGTACTTCTTTGAGGACGGCCCGGTCGCCCGCGACATCGCCGAAGCGCTTGCCGAGCGGTGTCGCAACGGTGTCGGCGTCAATGTCCTCCTCGACGCCTTCGGCGCTCTCGGGATTCCCACGGAGTACACCGACCTCATGAAGCGCTCCGGCTGTCACGTGGCGTATTTCCGGCCCCTCACGCAGACGTTCTTCCGCAAGGCAAACAACCGTAACCACCGGCGCATCCTCGTCGTGGACGGCCGCCTGGGGTTCACGGGCGGCTCCGGCGTGAGCCGCAAGTGGATGGGCAACGGGCGCGTGGAGCACCACTGGCGCGACACCGACGCGCGTATCGAGGGTCCCGTCGTCGAATATCTGCAGGGCGCCTTCGCCGAGAACTGGTTGGAGGCGACCGGCATGGTGCTGGGCGGGGAGCCCTACTTCCCGCGGCCGCTCGAGCCGCGAGGCCAGGTGCACGCGCAGATCGTCAAGAGCTCGCCGGCGTCGGGAAGCACCGGGCTCTACACGACGTTCCTGCTCGCGGTGTCGGCGGCGCGGCGGTCCATCTACATCACCAATCCCTACTTCGTGCTCGACGACAAGATGTCGGAGGCCCTGCGACAGGCGGCGGGGCGCGGCGTGAAGGTGATGGTCCTGGTCCCCGGCGCCATCGATCACAACATCGTTCGACAGGCGAGCCGCCGGGCGTTCGGCGCGATGCTCCTGAGCGGCATCCAGATCTTCGAGTACGCCCCTGCCCTCCTGCACTCCAAGACGATGGTGATCGACGGCGTGTGGGCGACCATCGGCAGCACGAACCTCGACAACCGCTCCTTCGCGGTCAACGACGAGCTCAACCTGATCGCCTACAGCGCGCCCGTAGCTCAGCGCATGGAGCAGATCTTCATGGAGGACGTGGCGCTGTCGCGGCCGGTCACCTTCGAGGCCTGGAAAAAGCGGGGCATCGTCGCGAAGGTACTGGAGCTGCTGGCGCTCCCGATCCGGGACCAGCTGTGAAAGGAAACGGGGCGTGGACGGCCACGCCCCGTGTAACCAGGCAGTTGTAAAAACTAGATACGGGTACGGCCGGGCATCACCAGGCGGTACAGGCCAAGCACGACGATCGCGCCCACGACGGCCATGATGAAACCGGCCGCCTCACCCTCGCGATAGAGACCGAGCACGCGGCCCAGCCACCCACCCGCCATCGCGCCGACGATCCCGAGGATAGCCGTCACGATGATCCCACCCGGATCGTTGCCGGGCATGATCAGCTTGGCGACCAGACCAACCACCAGTCCGAAGACGATCCACAGAAGAATGTCCATCGTTGGACTCCTTTCACCGGGTCACGTGGGAACCACGCGCCTCACACGATGGACGTTGTTGCACACGAGGTGCCACTAGGCAGCGGTGTAGAAATTACTCCTCGCGATTCTTCCAGGCGTGCATGACGCGCGTGGCGCTGATGGCGGTGAGCCCGACGAGCGGCAGCGTGAGCACTCCAGGCAAGAGGGCTTCGTCGAAGGGCAGCGTGACGGCCGCCTTGAACACTTCGACGCCCAGCAGGTTCGAAACGACAAAAAACGTGACCCAGAGCCACAAACGCATAAGCCTCTCCTCAATCAGGATTCCTGAGCGGACTTTGACTTTACGATATGGAGGCGCCTCGGCAAAGGGCAAATTATTCCGAACCGACGCGCGCAGGGTTGGCATGGCGTTCGCTACTGTTGCGGCGCATGAGCCTTTGCGCATCGTGTGGCCTTCAGCTCTCCAGCGAAGACGGGTTGTGTCCCCACCATCATTGCGTGTACGGCGATGATTGGGCGGTCGCAAACCGGATCATGTGCGATTTCTTCCATCGCAGGAAAGTGCCCCCCCGTCTGGCGCAGACCGACCGCGACGACGATTTCTGGGCGCACACCGGAGAAGCGGCCTAACCAATCCCCTTCGTCGCGGGCGCGTCCGTCGCGCGCGCGACGTCGAGCACCACGGCTTCGCCGTGGCGCTGCTGAGCGTCGGAGGGCACATCGAGGAGCGCCCCGCCATTTCCCCCGCGCGGCCCCGCGGCCGGGGGCGTGGGGGGGCCCGGGGGGGGCCCCCCCACCAATTCCCCCAAAAAAAAACCCA
>JBKKCN010000162.1:0-15283 GCA_046712525.1 Candidatus Rokuibacteriota bacterium | reverse complement strand
ACTCGGAGGGCCCCAGCTCGCGTCCCACGTGCTTCAACAACTCCTTCGGATTCTCGACCGTCAACGTGTTCACGACAGCAGAGCCACGACAGGCTTCACGAGGGCCTCCGCACGCTCGTCGAGCTCGGCGTCGGTGAGGTTGGCGATGGGGTGTAGTGTCTCCACAAAAGCGTAGTCGGGAAGATTCCAGCTCGCCGCCATGGCGCGCGCGGTGTCGCGGAAGGGCGCGGTGATGATGGCCACGGCCGGCACGCCCTGCATCTCGAGGAGGATCGCGTCGAGCACACTGCTCGAGCTGCACGACCCTCAGTCGCCGATGCCGGAGACCACGAAATCGACGCGGCGCTTGAACGCCTCGATGGCGGTCTCGGCCACCTCGTGACTGGCCGAGCGCTTGCGGTCCCGGTGCGCCACCGTCATGCCGTGACGGGCGCCCAGCCGCTGGGCCAGCCGCTGGAGAAGCGGCTCGGAGTTGAACTTGGTGTTGTCCACGAGGCCGATGCGTAGGCCGCGAAGATCCGCCGGACGCCTGGCCAGGACCGTCGTGCGCGCGGCGGGCCGCGCGGTGGGATCGAACATCTCCATGCTCATGCGAGCTCTCCTATGAGCGTCGTCACGCTCTTCGTCCATTTCTTGCCCCAGCCCGGAAGGCAGGCCGACCAGCTCCCGGCGCGGCCGCCCGCGCACACGAGAGCGATGTCGTTCGGATCGTCGAACAGGTAGCGCCATGTCGATTCGTCGGCCTCGGTCACGGCACCCGGCAGACGTGCCGCCCGCTTGAAGTCCGCCACCGGCCGCCGCGCGTGCTCGACGAGGAACTCCCGTACTTGCCGCTTGCTCCAGCGGCTCTCCCGCAGCACCTCGGCGTGCTCTCCTGCGAACACGACGAGCGACTGACTGAACCCGAGGACGTTGGACACGCCGAGATTGGAGAGGGCGTCGGCGAAGCAGCGCAGCAGCGGCTCCGGCGTGCGCGCGAGGTGGTTGTACACCTGGTAGAGGCTGTTCGACGCGTACACGGTGACGGTGCTCTGGTCGCGGCGGTAGCCACGCTCCACGTGCAGCGGTTCCCACGGGTGCGCCTCTTCACTCTCCGCGAAGCAGAACGAATACTTTCCCGGATTGCCGAGGGTGGCGCGGTCGAGGAGGCCCGGCCGCGTGTTCATCACGTTCATCATGACGAGGCGCACGGCGCGGCCGATGGTGGCGTTGGCGCGCGTGCCCTGGCCGAAGGCGTTGTTCCCGGAGTTCACGCCGATGCGGCGCGCGATGGGGCCGTTCACGATGAGCACCATGGCGGAGCCGCCCGTGCTGCTGGCGGGACCGTGGTACGCGAAGTCGGGGTGGCAGAGCCCGCGCACCGCCGCCACCACCACGGGCACGTACTCGGGACGGCAGCCCGCGAGCACGGCGTTGATGGCCACCTTCTCCGCCGTGACCACGGTATTGCGGCCGGTGATCTCGCCGAGGACCGCGTCGCCGGCGAGCCCCGCCGCCGCCAGCGCCGCCGCGATCGACGTCTTCGTGGGTGGCAGCACGGGCAGGCCGTCCGTCCACCCGCGCTCGTAGTACGCCTCGATGAGTGCAGCCGGATCGGTCATATCACGTGGGCGGCGCGGCGGCGAAGCTCGTACCCCTCGCGCCACAACTCGAAATCGCCGGATCGGTACGTCATGTCGGCCGATTATAGCGCCCTCCCACCCTGCTGACTTCCTCACGATTCCATCGGAGTTCGCGAGACGCGACTGGCGTACCATCGACGCAACCGCCGGTGCCGTCGAGGCCGGCTCAAGGAGGAGAGCGATGCCACGTTACATCATCGAGCGTGAGATTCCCGGGGCAGGCAAGCTGAGCGCGGAGGAGCTGCGCGGAGTGGCTCAGAAGTCGTGCAGTGTGCTCCAGCAGATGGGGCCGCAGATCCAGTGGATCGAGAGCTACGTGACCGGCGACAAGATCTACTGCGTGTACGTTGCGCCCAACGAGGAGATGATCCGCCAGCACGCCACCAAGGGCGGCTTCCCCGCCAACAAGATTTCAGCGGTGGCCGCCGTCATCAGCCCCACCACGGCGGAAGGCCGCGCGTAGCGATCGGGTTGCGGCACGATCAATGGTTGGGTACGCTTCGGCGCGCATGCGTTGCGCGAGCGCGCCATGAGTGACGTGGAGTGGAACGCCGGTGACCTCGGCTGTGGCGACCTCGTGCTACAGCTCCGCTTCAAGATGGACGCGCTGGGGCCGGGACAGGTGCTGCGTCTCGTGGCGCTGGATCCCGGAGCCCCGGCCGACCTGCCCGCCTGGTGCCGCATGACCGGTCACGCGATGCTCACCGCCGATCACCCCGTGTATCTGATCCGCCGAAAGGAACACTGAGCCATGGCCAACAAGTTCTGTGTCAACCTCACCCACTCGAAGGACAACACCGACAAGGCGACGGTCGGCTTCGTCCTTGCCAACGCTGCCGTCGGCTCCGGCAAGGAGACGATGATCTTCCTCAGCATCGAAGGGGTCCGCCTCGCGCAGAAGGGCTTCGCCGACGGCATCCACGAGGAGGGCTTCGCGCCGCTGCGCGAGCTGATGGACAACTTCGCCAAAGGGGGCGGCACCATCTACGTGTGCTCGCCGTGCTTCAAGAAGCGCAAGCTCGACGAGAACAACCTGGTGGTGGGTGCCAGCATCGTGGGCGGCGCCAAGCTCGTCGAGTTCCTGTCCGACGGCAGCCCCTGCGTGAGCTTCTGAGCCGGCGGTCAGGCGGTAGGCTTGAGAATAGAAGGCGCGCGCGGCTCGCGGGCGGGTCGGCTGCCGTCGCGGCGCGCCTCCTCCTCACTGGCGTAGCACCGCTCGGGGCTCGCTTCCTCGTAGAACCGCCCACCCGGCAGGTGATGCACGCGCCCCGACTCCGCTGACACGTACCCCTTGATGGGATGCGACTCCGGACAACTCCACGGCGTGACGGGTACGACGCCGGGACGATGCCCGGCGCCGACCCAGACCACCGACGCCGCCACACCCAGGATGACGGCGGAGACCTGCACGCGCTACGCGGGAAGGCGCTCGTACATCTGCACTTCGTTGGCGTGGAAGCGCGCCACGTTGTTCGTGGGAGGCAGTGGCTCGCTGTAGAAGAAGGCGGGCAGCTCGTCGTCCTTCTCCGTGAACCCGGCCCGCTTGTTGAACTCGTGCTCCATCCGCAGCGCATCCTGACCGAGGGCGTCGAAGAACTCCGGCGTCAGGCTCGTCCCGTGCGCGGCGTTGAGCGTGTCCACCAGGAACTGGGTATTGGGATTGGTCACGCTCATGCCGAAGATGCACAGGCCCAGCGAGTCGTTGGCGGCCACCTTCGTCTGGTGCGCGAGGCTCTGCGTGACGATGGCGTCCGCGGTGAGCTCCTTTGTCTTGAGCCGCGGCAGGTTGCCCACGGTGTGGTCGGCGCCCTGCGCGGTGACCATCATGGACACGCCCGTGGCCTCCACCACTCGCGGATCGTAGGCGCTGATCGCCTGCTTCTTGATCACGGGCACGCGCCGCACCTTGTAGTGCTCGCCCACGCGCGCCGTCCCCTGCGCCCAGATACGACCGTTCGGCGTGCCCGCGCGGATCTCCGCGAGAGCATCGGTCATGAACTTGGCGTCACCGAAGACGCCGAGCCCCGCCTCCATCAGCACGCCGAGCATGGCGCCCACCTCGATGGTGTCCACGCCGAGGTCGTTGGCGATGAAGTTCAGCGCCGCAAGCTCGTCGGGATCATTGAGGCCGCAGTTGGTGCCGAGGAGGCCGAGCGTCTCGTACTCGATGGGGGAGGCCACTTCCTTGCCGCTCGCGTCGTGGTAGACGTTGCTGCACTGGATCACGCAGCCCGGCATGCACGCGTGCGTCTGCTCGCCACCGCGTGAGGTGTTGAGGGGGCCGATGTACTCGGCGCCCATCTTGAACGTCTGCCCGGCCTTCGTGTCGGCCATCTGGCCCGCGCTGAAGTTTCGCACGGGAAGACCGCCCATGTAGTTCTGCACATCCGCCATGCCCATGGTGCCGAGCTTCGCGTAGAAGTTCGCGATGACGCCGTCCGCCTGCAGCATCTTCGCGTACTCTTTGATGCCGGCGTTGACCTTCTTGGCGTCCTCGAAGGGCGGCATCTTGTCCATGTCGACGACGATGGCCTTCACCTTCTTGCTGCCCATCACCGCCCCTACCCCGCCCCGCGCGGCCAACCGGGAGGGCCGACGGTCCTTGTCGCTGAACGCGATGCCCGCGATGAGTCCCTGGTACTCGCCCACGGGCCCGCACAAAGCAAGGCTGGTCTTCTTGCCGTACTTGGCGTGCAGCATCACGGCGGCTTCGACGTTGCCCTTGCCGAGATACGGGGTGGCGTCGTCGAAGTCGATGGCGCCGTCCTTCTTGAGGTGGATCACCACCCAGTTGGGCGAGGCGTCGAGCAAAGTGAAGCCGGCCACCTTGAGCTGGCCCAGGGCGTAGCTGAAGGTGCCGCCGCCGTTGGCCTCCTTGATGCCGCCCGTGAGGGGGCTCTTGCAGCCGACGCTCGTACGGTTGGCGTTGGACCAGCTCGTGCCGGCAAAGGGGCCCGCCGAGAACACGAGCGGGTTGGCGGGCGAGAGCGGATCCACCGTGGCAGCGCCCGCCTCGAGCAGGATCTTGGCGATGAGGTATCGACCTGCTTTCACGACGGCCTCGCCGTGCAGCTCGCGCTTGGTGACGGTGCGGTCGCTCAGCTTGATGTCGTAGTACGTGCGCATGAAGGCTCCTGATCTTTCAGTGGTTTAGCGTAACGCGGGCGGCCGTCGCCGCCCCCCGATTCGGTCGATCCTACCGCGCGTCTGCGCTATTTGTCGAGCCACACGTCCACCAGCCGGCAGCAGTTGTAGACGACCTGGTGCGGGATCAGGTTCTTGACGTACCCCTGGTGAGCGAAGCGGTCCACGCGCCAGCCCATCGTGGGCCGCGCCGCGTCCTCTTCCAGCTTCTTCTGGATCTGCGCCACGAGCGCCATCCGCTTCTTCGGATCCAGCTCCTGCGACTGCTCGTCGATCATCTTCGTGACCTGCTCGTCGCAATAGTCCGTGTAGTTACGGGAAGACCCGCACGCGTAGTTCTCGTAGAAGTTCGCGTCGGGATCGTCCACGCCGAGACCCGTGAGATTGGCCGCTATCTGGTATTCACGCCGCGTCGCGAGCGGATGCCACTGCGCGGTCTCGATCTGCTTGAGCGTGGCCTCCACGCCGACGTGCTTGAGCTCGCTGATGACGAAGGCGGCGAAGTCGAGGTAGATGGCGATGGCGCGCGTGACCATCTCGACCTTCAACGGCTTGGACGGTCCAAACCCGGCCTCCGCGAGCAGCTTGCGGGCGCGCTCCTTGTCCGCCGCCGCCTTGCCATAGCCGGGCAGCACCGCGACCTCCTTTTCGATCAGGCCCCACACCCCGAGGGGCTTGGGAAGCATGGAGGCGCCGATGATGGCGCTGCCCTGGTGGACGGCGGACACGTATGCGCGCCGGTCCATGGCGAGGCTGAACGCCCGGCGTACCTTGACGTTGTCGAAGGGCGGCTTCTTCGTGTTGATGAGCAGGTTCTCGCTCACGTTCGTCGGCGTCTCCGTGAAGACCATCGTGGGCACGGCCGCCTTCAGCTGCTCGGCCATCTGCACCGTGGTGTCGCCGGGATAGGCCACGTCCATCTGGCCGGAGCGTAACGCCGCCACGCGCGTGCCGCGCTCGGTGATGACCGTGTACCGGATGGCGTCGAGGTAGGGCCGGCCCTTGACGAAGTAGTCCGAGTTCTTCACGAGCTCGACGTACTCGCTCTTGCGCCACTCTTTCAGCTTGAACGGTCCCGTGCCGAGGCAACGGTTGCGATGCTCGGCGAGCGGGACGTGTGCCGGAATGACGGGCGAGTACCCGGAGGCGAGCATGGACGGCAACGACGGCTGCGGGCGCTTGAGACGGAAGACCACCGTGTGCGAATCGGGGGCCTCGATGGCTTCCACGTTCGTCCACCATTCTTTGCGTGGATTGAGACGAAGCTTCGCGGGAGCGTCCTTGGCTTCGCGGGCCACGTCGAACGTGAACTTCACGTCCTTGGAGGTGAACGGCTGTCCGTCGTGCCAGCGCACGTCCTTGCGCAGGAAGAAGACCAGGTTGCGATAGCCGTCCTGCCAGGACCAGCGGTCGGCGAGCTCGCCCACGATCGTCTCCGGGCGCTCCACTTTCTTCATCTGATCGAAGATGACGAGGTTGCTGTAGCACGGCATGGCGGGCCACGTGACGGAGTTGGTCGCCGACTCGTGAATGGCGAAGCCCTGTGGCAGGTCTTCACGGTGGATCAGACGCAACGTGCCGCCGGGCTTGCCTTCAGGAGCCGCCGGCGGCGCCTGGCCGAACACGGTGCTCACGAGCATCACGGCGACGATCAACCCACCGACCACGGCCAGCGCCTGCCTCATGGATGTTCTCCCTCCCCGCTCATCAGTACCCGCGAAGGTAGGCTGCCGCGGACCCGCCGTCAATGTTCACGCGGACGGCGAACGCTGCCGGCGGCGCGCCTCGAGGGCGGCGGCGCGCAGACGACGGCCTGTCGCGCCATGCAGGAGCGCGATGACCGCGCGCCCGAGCCCCGGCACGCGACGGACCCGATCGCGGAAGTCCGCACGGGGAAGCGCCCGCCGCAATGTGCGCGGCGGTACCTGTGTCTGGCGAGCAGGGAGCGCGGCATACTCCGCGCTCACCTCGCGGTATAGCTCCACGAACTCCTCGACGCATCGGTCGAGACCGGCGGCCTCACGCACGTAACGCGACACCTCCGCGGCGTCATCCGCGCTGTAGCGCGCCATCTCTTCACCGATCAGGCGAGGATCCAGGGCGCGGGTGAGCGTGCGCATGCCGAAGTTCCAGCGCCGCAGGTGCGCCACCTGCGCGCGGGTGACCATGGGACCGAGACCGCGAGCGTCGCAGAGGACCACCGCGCTCCCCACGGCCATCGCCTCCAGCGCGCACCGAGCCTTCGCGAAGACGAGGTCATACGCCCCGAGGACGTCCTCCGGCGCTGCCTGCGGCCGTCCGGACGCGGCGCCGATGACGTCGAGCGCCACGCCGCGCTCGGCGCACGCGTGGCGGATGGCCGGCAGGTGCGTGCGGTCGCTCGCGTAGTTGCTGAAGACGAGGGCGCGCCGCGGGGCTCCGGGCAGCGGCGATCGTGGCCGAAAGCGTCGGAGGTCGACGGCGTTGGCGATCACGCGGATGCGGTGATCGGCCACGCCGGACTCCACGAGGCGCTCGCGGCAATTGTCATCGACGGCAACGTGCCGGAGGATGGGCGCAAACACGGGTGGCGTGTCCGCGGGACTCAGGCGATCGTGGCACACGTACACGGCGGGCGTGCGCCGGAAGCGGAGGAGCGCTTCGATCGTCGGCTCCGTGTGCTGTCCGTGGATGACGTCCGGTGGCCGGCGCACCGTGGAGAGCAGGGTGTGGACCGCGATGCCGGCAGAGGCGAGCTCGCCGGCCACCTCGCCCGCGCCGCGCGAATAGACGATGGGCTCGTGACCGCGCGCCGCGAGCCCGAGCGCGAGGTCACGCACGTAGACCTCGGTGCCCGTACGGGTCCTGAGGGTGATGTTGGTGATGAGAACGGTCAGCGGCCGCACGCCCAGGCCGGTCAGTCGCGCCCCGGGTGCAGAGGGGCCTCCACGAGGGCCCACACTGCCTGCTCCACGGGCCGCACGTGGTCGCGGTAGCGAATGACGCGACCGTACCGGCGCTCCCGCACGCGCGCTTCACCGTGGCGCTCGTAGTACGGGATGCCCTCGAGCGGCAACGGCCGCGCATCGGTGACCGGGTGCAGGCACTCCACCCGGTAGGCCTCCGCGCCGTCGCGCTCGATGGAGAGCTGGCTCTCCGCCGTGAGCTCCTCGTACTCCGCGGCCGCGCGCAGCTTGCGCTCCAGCTCGACGTCAGTCAGCCGCGAGCAGATGGCGCCCGCGCACGATTGCCCGGCGCACGCGCGCCGATCCGCCGTCACCACGTACTCGCGCAAGGGCACCACGCGGCCGAGCGTCCGGCTCGCGAGGGCGACGGCGGCGCCGGCCATGGCGCGGCAAAGGTCATGCGTGGGGTTGTAGCCTTCGGCGGAATCCGCGACGACCGCCCGCACGGGATTGCGGCACATCCAGCCGGCGAGCTCACGCGTCACGTCCTCGAAGGCGCCTGTCGCGCCCTGGAGCAGCGCCGTGTACACGTCCCGGTCGGAGAAGCGGCCGTAGACCGGCCCCGGACGGGCGCCCACGTGCTCGAGCAGCCGGGTCGTCGAGGGCAGCCGTGAGATTCCGTGGGAGCCCGACCCGTCCGTGAGCACGAAGACGGTCGCTTGCGTCCGCGCCAGCCAGCCGTGCAGGGTCAGCTCGTGGCCGGGATGAGCGACGAAGAGCGCCGTGGGGCCGCCCGAGTCGACCATCCCAGCACCATCGCACATCTTGCGCGGCTGCTGTGCAGGACTTAAGCTTCCCCTCTCGTCACAGGAAAGGCGGATTCGACCATGGCATCGTCCGACAAGATCGCGATCGTCACCGGCGCCGGCAGCGGAATTGGGAAAGCCGTCGCGCTCGCCCTGCTGCAGGAACAGTACGCCGTCGTGCTCGCGGGCCGCCGCAAGGAGCGGCTGGAAGCGACGGCGCTCGAGGGCAAGGCCTCCGGCGCGCGCACGCTCGTGGTGCCCACCGACGTGGGAGACCCCGCCTCGGTGAAGGCGCTCTTCGCCAAGACGAAGGAGACATTCGGCAGGCTGGACGTGCTCTTCAACAACGCGGGCACGGGCGCGCCCCCGGTGCCTCTCGAAGATCTGACCTACGAGCAGTGGAAGACGGTCGTGGACGCCAACCTTACCGGCGTGTTCCTGTGCACCCAGGAAGCGTTCAAGATCATGAAGAGCCAGCAGCCGCGCGGCGGTCGCATCATCAACAACGGCTCCATCTCCGCGCACGCGCCGCGCCCGAACTCCGCTCCCTACACGTCGACGAAACACGCCGTCACGGGCCTCACCAAGGCGACGTCGCTCGACGGTCGCAAGTACGACATCGCGTGCGGACAGATCGACATCGGCAACGCGGCCACGGAGATGACGGCGCGCATGGCCAAGGGTGTGCTCCAGGCCCACGGCACCGTCGAGATCGAGCCCACGATGGACGTCAACAACGTGGCGCGTTCCGTGGTGCTCATGGCGGCCATGCCCCTCGATGCGAACGTGCAATTCCTCACGGTGATGGCGACGAAGATGCCGTTCGTGGGCCGGGGGTAATTCCCTCCCCCGCCACCGCTGCCGGCGTCCGCCGGTGCAATGTCGCGCGCTCGAACGCGTGGGCGAGCCGGAGCAACACCGGCTCGCTCCACGCGCGGCCCAGGAACGTGAGTCCCACCGGCGCTCCCTCCCGCGTGTACCCGGCAGGCACGATGACGCTCGGATAGCCGGCCTTGGCCCCGATGGCCGCGCCTGCGCGGCCGGCAAACACCAGCGCATCCAGACGCTCGCGCTCGAGCACGGGGTCGATCCCGTCCGTGCGTGAGAGCCGAATGTCTTCGGCCCGGCTGTGCGCGTACGCAGTGGTGCTGAGGCCGCTCGTCGCGTGCGCGGCAAGCAGGCGCATTTGTCCGAAGCGCAGCATCTCGCGGGGCCGGCCCTCGTTGAATCGAATGACGTCCCGCAGCGATCGCACGGGGGTCGCCGCGCCGAGGGCCTGCAGGTACCGGTTGAGGTCGCGCTTGAACTCGTACAGCATCACGTCGGACCGGAAGTCCGCGACTTCGCGCGCGGTGGCGATATCTGCGGGATCGATCAGCGTGGCCCCGAGATCCGCGAGCGCGCGCAGCGCGTGGTCGATGATAGGCATCTCGGCGGTGGTGACGCCCTCGAAGAACACCGCCCGCGGCACCCCGATACGAACCCCCGCCAGCGCGTGCGCATCCAGAGACGCCGTGTAGTCACGCTGGGTATGGGTGCGGCTGGCGCGCGTGGCACGATCACGAGGGTCCACGCCGGTCATCGCTCCCAGAAGGATCGCCGCGTCCTCGACGGTACGCGCGAAGGGCCCCGCGGTGTCCTGCGTGGCGGCGATGGGAACAAGACCGTCACGAGAGACGAGACCCTCGGGCGGCTTGATCCCGACCACGGAGTTGTGGTGGGCAGGGCTCAGGATAGAGCCCGAGGTCTCGGTGCCCACGGCCACCGTGCACAGCGCCGCCGCCACCGCCACCGCGGAGCCGCTGCTGGAGCCGCCGGGTGTGAGCCGTGCGTCATAGGGATTGACGACCTGCCCGCCGCGCGAGCTGTAGCCCGCGGGCATGTCGGTGGTCATGTAGTTGGCCCACTCCGTCATGTTGGCCTTGCCCAGGATGACGGCCCCCGCCGCACGCAAGCGAGTGACGAGGAACGCGTCACGCGGGGCGATACAGTCGGCAAGGGCCAGCGAGCCGGCGCTCGTATGAAGGCGATCGGCGGTAGCGATGTTGTCCTTGAGGAGGACGGGGACGCCGTGCAGCAGGCCGCGGGCGCCGCCCGCCGCGCGTTCACGGTCGAGTGCCTCCGCCGTCTCCATCGCGTCCGGGTTCACCTCGAGCACCGAGTTGAGGCGCGGACCGCTGCGATCATACGTCTCGATGCGCCGCAGAAAGGCCCGCGTCAGCTCCGCCGACGTCAGCGCGCCGGCGCTCATGGTTGCCTGCAGCTCGACGATGGTCGCCTCGCAGGGATTCACGGGCGCGCCGCTTCCGCCGCCGGCGCGAGCGCATCCCCTGCTTCGGCGGCAAGCCGAACGTCGAGCAGGCGGTGGAGGACGGCGGGCTCCGTGAGGCCTTTCATGCGCTCGAGACGGGCGGGACCGACACTGGCGATGGAGGACACCCGCGCCGCGAGTGTGTCGGAGAGCAACACCTCGCCGCCCAGCGTCAGCGCCTGGATGCGCGACACGAGGTTGACGGCAGGGCCGACCACTCCGTACTTTAGCCGATCGGGACTGCCGATGTTCCCCGCCACCACGGTCCCGATGTGCAGCCCGATGCCCATGCTCAGCTCCGGGACACCGAGGGCGCGGCTTTCGGCGTTCAGGACCGCCATCGCCGCCTGCATGGCCCACGCGCAGCGCACGGCGCGCGCGGCATCATCCGGACGGCCGAAGGGCGCGCCGAACAGCACGAAGATCGCATCGCCGATGAACTCGTCGATGATGCCGCCGTGGGCGACGATGACCGGCGTCATCTTCGCGAAGTAGCGGTTGAGCAGGCCGATCATCGCCGACGGCCCGAGGCGCTCGGAGAGCTCCGAGAATCCGCGCAGGTCCGACATCAGCCCGCGACGCGCCCGAGCCGCGGCGGCCGACGAGCACACTGCCCTGGCCGGTGGCGATGAAGACACGCGCCCCCGGCGAGATCTCGAGGCCCTCGAGCGACCCCGCGAGGCGGTCGAGCGAGAAGTCCACGGTGAAGACTCCCTGCACCGCGTCCTCCGCGTCGAGCAGGGGGGCCGCGCATGTAATGCCCAGCCCACCGCCCGCGTAGAACTCGTAGGGCTCCGTCCACGCCACGCCACGGCGCGCCTGCACGGCGCGGAAGTACGGCCGCTCGGCGGGCCGGTAGCGATGGTCGGGATTGCGCCGGACTGCCTCGCGTCGGCCATCGGGGAGGACGCGGTCTTCCTCGAGGCGGATGCGCCCCTCGGCGGGAAAGCTGTGGTTGACGTACACGGTACCCCGCTCGTCGCGCCAGGCGCCCACGAAGCGGTGGTCACGATCGCCGTAGCTGACCCATGACAAGTACGGGTGCGCCTGCAGCAGCGCGAGCGTGAAGCGCTCCAGCGCCCGGGCATCGGCGGGATCGAGCTGGCCCTGCTGCACGAGCTGAGAGCCGAAACGGGCCGTGGACTCGGCGTCCTTCAGCAGGCGATCCGCGTGCGCGGCGGTGAGCCGCGACGCCTGCGCCATGGCGGCGTCGATGAGGGCACGGGAGCGCGCGCGCTGCTCGCGCCACGCCAGCCCCCGATGGCGGCGCCGGTGAGGGCCGTGAGCAGCACGACGAGGCCCACGAGGGCCAGCCTGAACGGAGGACGGCGGCGCAGATATTCGGCTGGAGGCATGGACACTTTCAGACGGGCTACGCTACCGTGGCGAACACCAGCGGTCAACACGACGGGCGAGAATGGGAAAACTTTTCCCCCTTCCTTCAAACGTTGCGTGAGGGCACGGGGCTCAGTACGATACGGCGTAGGAGAGGTCAAACAATGAGCGCCACCGCATCCTGGGAAGGTCTGCTCCGCACGCCGCATCCGTGCGATCACCTCGTGCAGCTCTACAACGACGAGGCCTTTCTCGCGCGCGCAGTGTCGTTGTTCGTCGGCATTGGCCTCGCCGACGGCGAGGGCGCCGTCATCATCGCCACTCCCGAGCACGTCACCCTCTTCAGGAAGAGTCTGCGGGGCGCCGGCCTCGACGTCGACGCTCTCATCGAGCGCGAGCAGTTGCTGTTCTTCGACGCTAAAACGTGTCTCGCCGAGTTCATGGTGGACGCGATGCCGGACCGCGACAAGTTCGTGAACCTCGTGACGCCCGTGTTCACGCGCATCCGCGCCGCCGGCTACGAGAAGATCCGGCTCTATGGCGAGATGGTGAATCTGTTGTGGGACCACAACCTCGCAGGCACCGTCGCGCTCGAAGACCTCTGGAATCAGGTGCTCGCCGACACGGGACTCTCCCTGCTGTGCGCGTACAGCATCGACAACTTCGACCGCCACGCCCACCGCGGCGTTCTGCACCAGATCTCGCGCTGCCACTCGCACTTCATCCCCGTGGATGACTACGGGCGTCTCGAGCAGGCCGTGGATCGCGCGTATGCCGACGTGTTCGGCACGCGTGGAGACCCGCGCAGCCTCCGCAGCCTCATCACCGCGCGCGCGACCGCGAACACGGTGATGCCGCCCGCACAGGCGGCGCTCTTCGCCCTGAATGGTCTCTCGTCCGGCATCGCCGACGCCGTCCTCGAGCGCACGCGCTACCACTACGGCGTTTAGGCGTCTAGTTAGATGGGGGGCCCCGAGCGGGCCCCCCAATCCCCCCGGACGCTCGGAAGCGTCCCGGGAAACCCGGGACGCTCCTCGATCTCGGTGTCACGTAACGCTGGGTGGCCCCTCGATGTTCCCGTCGATGACGGCGGGTTCTTCCTTCGGCGGCACGAGCAACACCTCCACCACCCAGATCGTCAGGAGCAGGTAGGCCATGCCCACCGTGAGGCCGCCGGCGAGATCAGACAGCCAGTGCCTGTCGAGGTAGAGACGGCTGTAGGACACCACCACCACGGGCGCGAGGCAGACGAGACACGCGAGCAGCCGCCAGCGGCGGCGTCGCCGAGACGCAGTCGCCACGAGGTAGATCATCAACCCGAAGAACACGACCATGCTCAGGGCGTGCCCGCTCGGGAATCCCCACGGCGTGCTGTCAGGTCGCGCCCGCCCGGCGGCGGCCTTGGCCGCCCACTGCAGCGCGCCGGCGCCCGCCATGAGGACCGGCAGCGCGATCGCCCATCGCGGGCTCACCCACCACAGCACGAGCATGCCGAGCGCAATGAGGGGAATCAGCCCCACGTTGTCACCGAGGCGGGTGACGATCGCCATCGGCGCGTCAAGGAGCTCGTAGTGAAGAATGCGCACCCACGTCCGTGTGCCGTAATCGAGCGCGAAGAGCTGCTGCTGCGCGGCGAAGATGGCGAGGGCGAGGTAACCAACCAGGGAGACGACGACGCCGGAGAGCAGCAGTCGTGGCTTGCGGCCTCGGACGGCGTGACGGACGGAAATCCGGCGGCTCCCTCGGAGCATTACCTATGGTCCCACGGCTCGCGAGCTTTGGCACGCCGCTTGCCACTACCTTGTCTGGATGCGCACCCTGAAGACCGTCTTCCTGATCCTCGGCGCGGTGCTCGTCGGCGTCCTCGTCTACCGTATCGGCACCGGGCCGGTGCTCGAGACCCTGGGCAAGCTCGCCTGGTGGCAGTTCCTCGTCGTCTGCCTGCCATACGCGGTCATCATGGCGGTCGATACCCTCGGCTGGCGCTTCGCCTTCGCGCGTGACCGCGCCCCCTTCCTGCCCCTGTACGGTGCGCGCCTGGCCGGGGAGGCGCTGAACCTCGTCACCGCGCTCGGATCGGTCGGGGGTGAGGCCGTCAAGGCGTGGCTCGTGCGCCGCCACGTCTCCTACGAGGAGAGCATTCCCGCCACCGTCATCGCGAAGACCACGATCACGGTTGCCCAGGCCCTGTTCCTGCTCATCGGGATCGTGCTCGCGTGGAGCGTGCTCGACGTGGACTCCGTGGTGCTGCGCGGCATGCTCTGGATCCTCCTCGTCGAGGTGTTCGCCGTAGGCGGCTTCGTGGGGGCGCAGGTCTTCGGGCTCGTGGCGCGCGGCGGGCGGCTTCTCAAGACCTTCGGCGTGGTGAAGGATACGGCCTATGCCACGACGCTCGACAAGGCCCTGCGCAGCTACTACTTCACGCAGTGGCGGCGGCTCGGGCTCTCCGTCGGCTTCCACCTGGTCGGCTGGCTGCTCGGCGCCGTGGAAGCCTTCATCATGCTGTGGGCGCTCGGCGTCGACGCTTCCCTGCTCACGGCCACCGTGATCGAGGCGCTCGGCTCAGGCGTGCGGTTCGCCACCTTCCTTGTCCCTGCCAGTCTCGGCGCCGTTGAAGGCGCGAATGCCGCCGCCTTCGAGGCGCTCGGCTTCGGGGCCAGCGTCGGACTCGCGTTCAGCTTCGTGCGCCGCGCGCGTCAGATCGTCTGGGTGGTGATCGGCCTCGCGGTCATGGGCCTCATGCGATGGGCGGAAGGTTCGCGGGTCGCGTCCGACGCCCGGGCTGCCTGACGCTCAGGGCGTCGAGATCGGTGGCGAGTCCTGCACGGTCCGGTCCCGCAGCTCCTCGATCCGACCCGGCGGAATCACTAAGGGTAGCGCGCGCCGGCGCACCTCCAGCTCATCGCGCCGCCGCGGCGTCGTGACCGTCACCTGCCGGCCGCGGTAGAGGAGCACTCCGCGCCAGCGGCCCGGCACGCGCAGCATCACCCGGAGCAAACGGAAGAGCAGGATGAGCGTCGGTACGCGTGGGATCACGCATACGTCGAAGAGCCCGTCGATAGGCGAGGCCGTGGGCGTGAGCGCAAGAAAACCCCGGTAGGTCTCCACGTTGGCCACCGTGATGAGCACCGCGTCCTCGGTGACCGGCTTGCCATCGATCTCGAGCGCGAAGGCCGACAG
>JBKKCN010000161.1:0-6758 GCA_046712525.1 Candidatus Rokuibacteriota bacterium | reverse complement strand
CGCGCATCACCGCCGACAAGCGCGTGAACATCTTTTACTACCCGATCGACACCTGGCAGGACTTCGTCTTCTTCAACTTCTGCATGGACCGCGGCGCCGGCCACCAGCTCGAGGACGTGCGCCACTGCTCTTACGGTCCCTGGGTGCGCGGCATCGAGGGCATCTTCAAGGAGGAGAAGTTCCACATCCGCCATGGCGAGTACTGGGTGAAGAAGCTCGCCGAGGACCCCGCCACGCACGGCGAGGCCCAACAGACGTTCGCGAGATGGTACATCCGCACGATGAACATCTTCGGCAGGCCGGGATCACCTAAGAATCAAGTCTATAGGGCTTTGAAGCTCAAGCTGCGTGATAACGACGAGGTGCGCCAAGCGTTTGCCACGGAAGTGGCCGGTCTCTGCGAGAAGTTCGGCCTCACCGTGCCCCCATGGAAGCCGGTCTGGGAACAGTTGCCCGAAGAAGCCCACATTCCGGGCTAGGCAAGGGCCCGGCCGACCACCGACATCTGCATCACGCTGCAACCCCTCGCACTGGATTCCCGTGGCTGCTTTACATAATGCGCCTTATCGGAAGTCGCACACCGCCGAGAGCCTTCCAAGGGCATATAAGCGAACCTTTCTCGCGCGCCCGCCAGGTCGGCCTGACGGCAGGAGTATTGCGTCCCCCAGGAAGGCGTATGGCCGCTGCACGCCGTCTGGCCGTCAAGGACTCCACTCGACCGCTCACCGGCATCCAGATCCTCGTGGTGGAGGACCACCGTGATTCGCGGGATTTCCTCGAGGAGATCCTGACCTACTACGGCGCGGCGGTCGTGGCCGTGGAGTCGGCGTCGGAAGCCATGCGGGTCGTGGCCCGGGTAACGCCGAGCGTGGTGATCGCCGACATCGCGATGCCCCACCATGATGGCGTGTGGCTGCTCAAGGAGCTCCGCCAGCACCAGGCCGTGACCGGACATTACGTGCCGGTGATTGCGCTCACCGCCAGCGTGGGACGACCGCTCAAGGTCGACTTCGACGCTGTGCTGATCAAGCCCTGTCCCATCGACAAGGTCTGCAAGGTCATCCAGGGATTGACAGGCGTCGAGGCGCAGCCGCGCCAGCGACGGGCCTGACTCCCACGCCGCTAGCGCCCGGGCGCGCCTAGCGCGGCCAGGCGAGTCTTGACGTCGTCGGCGCGGCGAGTGGCCGGCACGTCCTTGAGCAGCCGGCGGTAGGTGTCGGCGGCCTCGGACTTCTTGCCTGATAGTTCCTGGGCGCGCGCCAGATCCATGAGCGTCTCCTCGTAGAGGAAGTCCTTGGGCCCGAGATCCTTGACGACCGCCTGGTAGCCGTCGAGGGCCTTGGTGTAATCGCGCTCGGCCTCCCACGTATGGGCGACGCCGGCGCGCGTCAATGTTCTCAGCGTCCCCGACACATGGCGCGCGAGGGCGACCTCGTAGGCGCTACGCGCGGCCGGATATTGCTTGGCGTCGTACCTCAGATTGCCGAGCTCGTACGCGGCTTCACCGACCTTCGGCGACGACGGGTAGCGCGCGATGAGCTGCTCGAGCTCGGACGCCGCCGCGGCTCGCGCTTCCGCCGGCGCCCTCGGGACACGCGCGGCGGCGATGCGCGTCATCGTCGCCGCGTAGGCGGCCGAGACCTCACGCTGCTGGGCCGCGTACCAGAGCCAACCGCCCGTACCGCCCAGGAGCACGACCGCGAGGACAACGCCGGCAATGACGAGCGAGCGCCGCTCCGGCCATGTCATATCCCGACATCTCCTTCGAACCATTCGAGCATCATGACTGTGTCCTCTCCTCGCAATTCGCCTCTGAAGTATCGCACCATGCCGTCATCGCAGGCGCAGGCCGCGCCGATACTGGCGCCCGCAATGTCCGCACCGCCGCCAGCCCTGGAAGACGCGCCGCGCGAGACGGCCGCAGTGCGGACACCGCTGGTAGAACCTCGAGCCGATGGCGAGGGCCACACCGGAGACGAGCGCCGCGGCGAGGATCAGGGGCGGGAAAGGAAGGAAACCTTCCACGCCGCCCATGCTAGCCCTGAACCCAATTTGGAAAAAGTTTGTAAGTGTTTACTTTCGCCTCTCCATAGGTTCCGGCCTGCACGACTTGGAGTCGAGCAATTCGCCCATTTAGTTCTGCAGTGATGCCTCGTTCACGGGCATTCTCATTGCAGCGCTTTCTTGGACCCCAAGGAGGACGGGAAATGCAGAGACCGCTCGAATCGCTCACCGTCGAGGTCCGACTCCTGACTGATCCATGTCTGTGGACGTGGGACATCCGGGACCGGATGCGCGGTGAGGTCGTCGACAGCAGCTGGACGGGCGAGTGGATGGCGTACGAGTCACCGGAAGAAGCCTACCGCGCTGGCCGGCGGCGGCTCACTTCGATCCGCCCGCGCTGAGACGCGCGACACCCGGCGCCGCTACGGCGCGCCGGGCGTCGCGGTGCATGACCTACGAAGCCTGCAGTCCCAGCAACGCCATTCCTGCCTTGGCCGCCGCCTCCGACTCCGCGTGCTTACCTTCCGCGTGCAGCTTCTGCGCTTCGGCCGCCTTAACCTTGGCCTCGTAGCTGGCGTTGTCGAAGCGATTGCCGGCCGCGTTGTTGATCTGCGTGATCAGCTTGGGGCACTGAAAGGCCAGCGTCGGTCCGACGAACACGAGCGACGAGACGCCGAGGACAGCCATGACGACGAGACGCTTCATAGGGTCACCTCTGTTAGTTGTGGGTGGGACTGCTGGCGGCGATTATACCCCCTCCCCGCACGTACGCTACGCATGTGCGGCAAGGTCCACGAAGATGCCGTCCCCCTGCACGCGCACCGGGAAGCAGGCCACGCGCACGGCTGGATTGTTGACGCTGGTGCCCGTGCTCACATCCCATCGCCACGCGTGCCACGGGCATGACACCACCTGCCCGTCGAGATCGCCCTCGCCGAGTGGCCCCCCGCGATGCGGGCACGAATTGTCGACGGCGTAGTAGGTCCCGTCGACGTTGAAGACGGCGACGCTGCGGCCTTCGGCTTCGACCACCAACCCCTGGCCCGCCGCAAGCTCACCCACGGTGCCGACCCTCGTCCCGACACTATCCACGCCCATGCTTGGCCTCCGCGATAGGATGCGGTCAGGTATCCGCCGCGCCCGGTCGCGTGTCAAGCGCGGGCGTGTGGGCGGCCCGTTTCCTGATCGACCCGGGACGCACTCACACAGCGTCACCAAGGAGAGGACAGATGCCGCAAGGATCGACCACCTTTCATGAGTCCGAAGAGCGGCTGCGACCCGAAACCCGCGACATGCACCGCGCCATCGTCAGTCTCATGGAGGAGCTGGAGGCGGTCGACTGGTATCAGCAGCGGATGGACGCGACCGAGGACGAGGAGCTGCGCGCCATCCTCCGGCACAACCGCGACGAGGAGCAGGAGCACGCGGCGATGGTGCTCGAGTGGATCCGGCGCCGTAGTCCCGGCTTCAGCGGACACCTCAAGGAGTTCCTCTTTACCGACGGTCCCATCACCGGGCGTGAGCAGGCGCTCGAGGCGAAGGCAGGGGGCAACGGCGCTGCACCGCGACCAAGCGCGGGAGCCGGCGTGGGCTCACTGCGTGGAGGACGATGATGGACTATTTACGCCGAAGTACCGCTCCCCTTTCCGCCCGTGTGTGGCAGGCGCTCGATGAGGCCGTGGCGCAGGCCGCCCGGCACGTGCTCGCCGCCCGCCGCGTGGCCACCTTCGACGGCCCCCGCGGATGGGAACACGTCGCCGTGCGTCTCGGCAGCATGACGCCATGCGCGGCCGGCGAGGGCCGTGCCGTGGTGTGCGTGCCCGAGGTGGTGCTCCTCTCCGAGGTGCGCGTGGAGTTCAGCCTGCCGTGGTCCTCGGTGGAAGTGTTCGAGCGTGGCGCCCCCGTTCTCGACAGTGCCCCCGCCGATGCGGCGGCGCGAGAGCTCGCGCTCGCGGAGGACCGCATCGCGTTCTACGGCAATCCCGTCGGCAACGGCTTTCTGACCGGCAAGGAATCCCCGCGCGTGCGCGCGCAGGACTGGGCCAAGCCCGGACAGCTCATCGCCGATCTGCTCCGCGCCGTCGAGACGCTCGACGGGCTCGGCGTGCCTGGCCCTTACGAAGCGGTACTGCCGCCGCCGCGCTACTACGCCTACCTGCAGGCCGACGACAGCGGCTATCCCGCCGCCCGACAGCTCAAGGACGTGCTCGCGGCCGTGCATCGTTCTGCCGTGGTGACAGGCGCGGGCGCGCTGTTCTCGACGCGCGGCGGTGATTTCGTGATCACAGTAGGCGGTGATCTCTCCGTCGGCTACCGCCTGCACGATCGCGACGCCGTCCATCTCTTCTGCATAGAGACGATCGCTCCCCAAACCGTGAGCGCGGAAGCCGTGTGTCTATTGGAAACGTAAGAATGACATCGGGGAGCACGAAATTCGGGGCCGTTCGGGCCCCTTTTTTGTGGCTGTGCACTGGCTTACCCACACGCTCCGTGGTACGGTGAACGTCGGTAAGGTGCTCTATCCAGTAGAAATGTGGTCTGCAAGGAGTCCGCGTGTACCGACACTCCATCGTCGTCGCCGCCGTCGTGATCGCCGTGCTCGTCGCTCTTCCGCAAATTCCGGCCCTCCGCGCCGAACCGCGCGTGGCCGCTACCACTCCGTCGCATCACCTGCGGAGCGGCTACCGTAATCTGGATCCGCAGTACAGCTATCCCGTCATGGACCGCGCGCGGCGATTCATCAAGCGCGTGTTCGAGGGCTGGCCGGCACGCGGAGTGGCGCCCGCCGTCGTGCCCAACGACGGCGCCCACGTCCGTGGTAACGGCCAGCAGCCCACGGTCACGTGGGTCGGCCACTCCACGCTTCTCGTGCAGCTGGACGGGCTCAATATCCTGACCGACCCGCACTGGGGCGAGCGCGCCAGTCCCGTCGGCTTCGCGGGACCGCGGCGCCTCGTGGCGCCGGGGATGCGCTTCGAAGACCTGCCGCCCATCCACGCGGTGGTGATCTCGCACGACCACTACGATCATCTCGACGCCGACACGGTCACGCGCCTCGAGCGTGCGCACCACCCCACCTTCTTCGTGCCTCTCGGCGTCAAGGAATGGCTGGGCGATCACGGCGTGCGCAACGTCGTCGAGCTGGACTGGTGGCAGTCGTCCACGTTCGGTGGGGTGACCTTCGTGGCCACGCCCGCGCAGCACTCGTCTGGGCGCGGCCTGCGCGACCAGAATCAGCGGCTGTGGTCGTCCTGGGTCGTGCTCGGGAAAGACCGGCGCTTCTTCTTCGCGGGCGACACCGGCTACACGCCGTCGATGAAGGAGATCGGTAAACGCTACGGTCCCTTCGACGTGGCCGCCATTCCCATCGGCGGTTACAGCTCGTGGAACGCGCGCCATCCCAACCACGTCAATCCCGAGGAGGCGCTGCAGCTCTTCGAAGACGTGGGAGGCAAGCTCTTCGTCCCCGTGCACTGGGGCACGTTCGAGCTGAACCGTGAGCCTTTTCGCGAGCCGCCCGATCGGCTGATGGCGGCGGCGGTGGCGCGCGGGCTCGAGGAGCGCATCGCGCTCGTCACCCCCGGCCAGCTCTTTCACTGGTAGTCGGGACTCGTCTTCACCCACGCGCGGAGAACTTCGGCCACGCTCCACGCCTGCGCCACGCAGCCGCGGGGCGTGAACGGAGTCTCCGCGTCGAAGATCTCGCTGATGGAGCCGATGCCGGCTTCGCTCAGGTGAGGAACGAAGCCCAGCAGAAACTTGCGGGCGCCGTCACGATCGGTGGGATGCAGCTTCAGCCACGCATCCACGAAGGCGCCGATCAGCCATGCCCACACGGTGCCCTGGTGATAGGCGGCGTCACGCGCGCGTAGATCGCCGTAGTACCGCGACTTGTAGTCGTGGTGATCCGGTGACAGCGAGCGCAGTCCCAACGGGGTGAGCAGCCGCTCGCGCACCACCTCCACGACCCGCTCCCAGCGCCCGGCGTCGAGCACGGGGTGGCGCAACGACACTGCGAAGATCTGGTTGGGCCGGCACGCAGCATCGTCGCCGTGCTCGCCGTCGATCACGTCATAGAGATAGTCGCCGTCCTTGTACCAGAAGCGGTGGTTGAACGACGCGTACGCGCGGGCGGCGGCCTCCTGGTACGGGCGGGCGGCCTCCTCCCCCCGCACGTCCCTCACCCACCCCTCGAGCAGCCGCAGCGCGTTGTACCACAGCGCGTTGATCTCCACCGGCTTCCCGCGCCGCGGCGTGACCACCCAGTCCTCCACCTTCGCATCCATCCAGGTGAGCTGGTAGCCGGGCGCGCCTTCCCGCAGCAGGCCGTCCTCGGGATCGACGCCGATGCCGAAGTGCGTGCCGTGCAGATGGTGTTGAACGATATCGAGGAGCACGGGCAGCAGCAGGTCGAGCGTCATGCGGTCGTTGGTGACGTCGAGGTAGCGGTCGACGGCGTGGAAGTACCACAGCGTCGCATCTGCGGTGTGGTAGAGACCGCGGTTCTGACCTTCCGGAAACAGATTCGGGATGAGGCCGTCACGCACGTAGTACGCGAACGTGCGCAGGATATAGCCGGCCTCGAGGTGGCGACCGGTGACGAGCGTGAGCCCGTCGAGGCTGATCATGGTGTCGCGTCCCCAGTCCGTGAACCAGTGGTAGCCCGCGATCACGGCTGTCTCTTAAACACCTCTCCGAGCCCACGAGACGGCGCTACAGGGCGTTTGCCGTCGTCTGGTTGTAAAATGAAGTGG
>JBKKCN010000160.1:0-13987 GCA_046712525.1 Candidatus Rokuibacteriota bacterium | reverse complement strand
GACCTCATCCAGCTCCACTCGCTCGCGCATCCCGACGACTGGGAGCAGGCGATGGGGCCGGGCGGCGCGCTGGAGGCCGCGGTGGAGGCGCGTGACAAGGGGCTGGCGCGGTTCATCGGGGTCACGGGGCACGGCTGGACGATCGCGGCCATGCACCGGCGCAGCCTCGAGCGCTTCGATTTCGACTCCGTGCTGCTGCCATACAACGCCTTCATGGCGCAGAGCGAGCGCTACCGCGGCGAGTTCGAGTCGCTGCTTGCGCTCTGCCGCGAGCGCCGGGTGGCCGTGCAGGTGATCAAGTCCATCGCGCGCGGACCGTGGGCGACGACCGAGCGCAGCCACACCACGTGGTACCAGCCGCTCGAGGATGCGGCCGACATCGACCGCTCGGTGCACTGGACGCTCGGTATGCCGGACATCTTCATCAACACGGTGGGCGATCTCGGATTGCTTCCCAAGGTGCTCGATGCCGCGCGCCGCTTCGAGCGCCGCCCGCCCGACGGCGAGATGGCGGCGATGGTGGGTGCGGCTCGGATCACCTCGCTCTTTGGTCTGCCCGCATGATCACCGTGGGCGGCGCCACGGTGACGCGCGTCGAGGAGATGGTCGACACCTCCTTCACGGCGGCGGGCTTCTTCCGCCCCTTCGAGCCCGCGGCGCTGCGCCCGCACATGGACTGGCTGGCGCCGCGCTACTACATCCCGGAGCGTGACGCCCTCGTGTTCAGCATGCACGCGTGGGTGGTGAAGACCGGGCGCCACACCGTGCTCATCGACACCTGCATCGGCGACGACAAGGAGCGCATGCCGCGCGCCCACTGGCACCATCTCAAGACCGGCTTCCTCGATCGCCTGAAAAAGGCGGGCGCCGCTCCCGAAGACGTGGACTACGTGATGTGCACGCACATGCACGCCGATCATGTGGGATGGAACACGAAGCTCCACGACGGGCGCTGGGTGCCCACGTTCCCCAAGGCGCGCTACCTCTTCGCGCGCGTCGAGTACGAGCACTGGCAGAAGAACTCCGATCCCAGCCCACTGCGGCGCGCCGCCTTCGCCGACAGCGTGCTGCCCATCGTGGAGGCGGGCCGGGCCGACATGATCGAGGACGGCCACGAGGTGGACGGCGCGCTCACCGTGCAGCTCGCTCCCGGCCACACGCCGGGCAACGCGCACATCAGGCTCGCCTCGAAGGGGGCGGAAGCGATCTTCGCGGGGGACACGGTCCATCACCCCATGCAGGTCTACGAGGTGGAGTGGAGCACCGTCGCGTGCCTCGATCCCGCCGCCGCCGCCGTCTCCCGTCGCCGGCTCCTCGAGGCATGCGCGGAGCGCAACGCGCTCCTTCTACCGGGACACTTTGCGGCGCCGCACGCCGCCCGGGTCACCACCAAGGGCGACGCCTTCTCGCTCCGCTGGGTCTAGAAACTCGCCGTCGCATCGCGGCCGCCGCGCCACGAGTACACGTCGACCCGGTCGGCGCTGAGCCCGGGAATGCGCCACGGCCGCGGTGGCTTGTCGTGTTCGCGGAGGAGGCGGAACCACAGCGGCCGGTAGCGGCGGGTTCCCACCGCGACCATCACGCGCTCCGCCAGGAGATCGGCCACGAGCGCGAGGGCGGCGTCGAAGGCCGCCGCCTCCGTGGGCCCGCTCCAGGCGCCGAGGTGCTCGTGCCAGCCATGTGGCCCGAACTCGACCGCGACCTGGCCGCCGTAAGTTCGGAGCGCCAGCGTGCGACCCGCGAGGGGTGACGCCACGTCACCAGGAGGTTGGCTGGCGGCCCGTCGCCCGCCGGGTCGGGCCCGGCGAGCTCACGCCACGCAGGATATCTGGCGAACAGCCGCTCCGCGAAGCGCTGGGCGTACGCGTCCAGCTCGTGCATAGCTACGGCGCGCGGAGCAGCTAACCGCGGCGCTCGGGTGGGCGCTGCTGCGAGGCCTGGGGCTGCAGCTCGGCGCCGGTCTCGGGCGCGGAAGGCTCCACGAGCTGAATGGTCTCTTCCTGCGGCGAGGCCGGCGCGCTGCCTTCCTTGCGGACGCGGATTTTGATCTGTGGAAGCCGCGCCACCGCCTGCCGCAGGGCTTGCTCCCACCGCGCGCCGATCTTCACGAGATCCGGATCGCCCGCCACGAATCGGCGTTGGCCCGTGATCTCCAGCTCGTCGACGCCATACGCGAGGAGGTCGATGGGCGGCCCCACGGTGACATTCGAGCGCATCGTGGAGTCGAGCGACAGCAGCGCGTACTTGGCGGCCTCCTCGAGGGTCGTCTTCTCGAAGCGAATGCCGCGGTCGAGGATGGGGCGGCCGTACTTCGTCTCGCCGATCTGGAGATACGGCGAGTCCTCGCTCGCCTGCAGCGGGTTGCCCTGCGGATAGATGATGAAGAGCCCGGGCGGCTCGCCGCGCACCTGGCCGCCCAGGATGAGATTCACGTTGAACTTGAACTCGTCGCGCTCGAGCGCCTCGCGGTCCATGTCCGCCACCCGTCGTACCTGCTCGCCGATGATCCGTGCCGCATCGTAGAGCGACGACGCCTGCGCAAGCCCCTTGCTCGCGTCGAAGTCGCGGCGCAGGAGCGTGATGATGGACTGCGTGCAGGAGAGGCTGCCGCTGCTGAGGAGGACGAACACGCGCTCGCCCGGCTGCACGAAGACATGCATTTTCCGCGAGACGTTCACCTGGTCGTGCCCGGCGTTGGTGCGCGAATCGGAGGCCATCACGAGGCCGTACCGCGTCCAGATGCCGACACAATAGGTCACGCGTCGATGGTACCGTGAAATCATGCGCATCCGTATCGGCTGCGAGCTTTCCTTCGAGCTGCCCCAGCCCACCTCGATGCTCCTCATGCTTTATCTGCATCCGGAACGGGCAGCGGCGCTGCGGGGCTCGGAGCGCGTGTTTGTGGAGCCGGACACGCGGCTGGAGGAGTTCGTCGACTGGTTCGGCAATCGCGCCGCGCGCCTGGTGGCGCCCGCCGGCTCCGTGCGCATCCGCTACGACAACGTGGTCGAGGACAGCGGCCTGGTAGAGCCGGGCATCGAGGGGCTGTCCCTGCACGCGCCGCACGAGATGCCTGCCGAGTGCTGGCGGTACCTGCTCGCGAGCCGCTACTGCGAGGTCGATCGCATGTCGCAGCTCGCCTGGGATCTCTTCGGCAAGACGCCGGAGACCTCG
Organism: Candidatus Rokuibacteriota bacterium; assembly: GCA_046712525.1. Taxonomy (GTDB): domain Bacteria; phylum Methylomirabilota; class Methylomirabilia; order Rokubacteriales; family CSP1-6; genus JBBDXO01. The sequence goes on along the minus strand of JBKKCN010000160.1, from coordinate 10,813 downwards.
GAGCGCGTGCAGGCGGTGCTGGACTGGGTGCATACGAACGTGACGTTCGGCTACGAGTACGCGCGCGCCACGAAGACTGCCCACGACGTGTGCACGGAGCGGCAGGGCGTGTGCCGCGACTTCCAGCACCTCGCCATCACGCTGCTGAGAGCCCTCAACATCCCCGCGCGCTATGCGACGGGCTACCTCGGCGACATCGGGGTGCCGCCGAGCCCGGCCCCGATGGACTTCGCGGCGTGGCTCGAGGTCTATCTGGGCGGTGCGTGGCGGACGGTGGACGCCCGGCACAACGAGCCGCGCATCGGGCGCCTGCTCATGGCGCGCGGCCGCGACGCCACAGACGTCGCGCTCACGACCTCCTTCGGCGTCGCGAATCTCACGGGCTTCACCGTGTGGACGGACGAGGTGACCGCGTCGGAGTGACGGTGTGAACTAAAGCCGCCAGCCCAGCCACTCGCAGACGCCGCGGCCCATGACCCACTCGAGATCTTCGCCCTGCAGCCACGGCTGAGCCTTCGTGAAGAGGTCGATGCACTCGCGGTAGCTGCACGGCATGCGCGTGAGGTCCGTACCCCAGAACGTCCGTTGCGGGCCGAACGCGTCCACGAGCCGCCGGATGGCGTCGTGCAGGTCGCGGAACGGGTACTCCTGCGTGGAGAGCGAAGGCATGCCGGACGCCTTCACAGCCACGTTCGGCCGTTTGGCGAGCGCGCACACCGCCGCCAGGTCCTCGAATACCTGCGGCGCCTTGAGGCGGATGTTGAGCCCCACGTGATCGATCACGAGCTTGAGGTCGGGATGCCGGGCCGCGATGCTGTCGAGCTTGTCGAGCGAGCCGGGCACGAGGACCATGAGGGGGATGCCCGCTTTCTCCGCGGTCGGCCACAGCCAGTCGGCGGTGCCGTCGGTGAGGAAGTGACGATTGTGCTCGTTGTGGAAGGTGAAGCGCATGCCGAACATGCCCGGCTGCTTCTTCCAGCCGGGCACGAGCGCGCGGCTCTCCGGGTTCTGGATGGCGAGACGGCCCATGACGGCGAACTTGTCGGGATGCAGGCGCGCGGCCTCCAGCGCCAGATCGTTGCGGTCGCCTTCCCAGGAGGGCGGCACGAGGACGATGCGGCTCACCTTGGCCAGCTCCATCTCGAACAGCAGCATGTCCTTCGTGACCGGGTACGGCTTCTGCGCTTCATGATCTCGCCCCGCCGGCCACGGACGATCAGGCGTGTTCGCGCCCCAGATGTGCACCTGCGAATCGACGATCTGCATGCACGGCTCCCTTCCCGCGAGATTGCAGTAGATTACCCTGCACTTACAATCTTCGCTCTCGGAAGCGGTGGGCCGGCGGGCCGTCGGGACGGCGCGAGGTCGGTGAAGGCAGCGCCTCACCGACCCCGCTTTGTCATTGTTGCCTAGGGAACAGTTACTTCTTCTCGCACTTGCTCGAGGCCGCCTGCCACATCCCGCCGGCCTTCTCGCAGTCCATCTGCGAAGTGTATTGCGCGAAATCGGTGATGGTCCCCGACGGGCTGGCCGAGGGGGCGGTGGAGGGCGCTGTAGAAGGCGCGGTCGAAGGCGCGGACGGGTTGGCCGACCCGCCCGGCGCGGTGTTGCCGCTGCCCGAGCTGCCCGACGCGCCCGAGCCGCTACCGGACTGTGCCGCCGCGACCATCGGGGCCAAGGCGATGATTCCGACCAGGAATGCTCCCACGTACTTTCGCATTGTGATCTCCTCCATTGTCGGAGTTACCGACAAGTTGTGTTCCTTCGGAGATACAGTCAGCAATCTGCGAGCCGCCGACGCCGCCTTCCATCCGCGCCTGCTTTCCATCCCCACGAAGTTGTGTTATCGACATTTCGGGGCAGCGCGGCCGTCACGGCCGGCCGTGTCGGCCACGGGGCTGAACCCTCGCCGTACTGAAAGAGAGTGATCGCCATGGCCACGTGCATGTCCCTGCTGGTGCTGATCGCCACCCTTGCGCTGCTCGGCGCGCCCGCCTACGCCTTCGACGGCGAGAAGGAGCTCTACGAGGCGGCGAAGAAGGAAAAAGAGTTCACCTGGTACGTCGCCCACTACAACACGGAGACGGCAGCCGACATCTGTATCGGCTTTGACAAGAAGTACCCGGGCGTGGCGTGCAAGTACATCCGCACCACTGCCCAGGTCGCCTACCAGCGCCTGGCGCAGGACCAGAAGGCCGGCATCGCGCAGGCCTCGGTCATCTCCTCCACGGACGCCAGCCACTACGGCAAGATGAAGCAGGACGGCTGGCTGCAGCGCTACCGCCCGAAGAACCTCGCCGAGCTGGCGGATGGTTTCAAGCCGTACAACGATCCCGACGATCAGTTCGTCGCCACCGCCGCCGGGCTCGTGCTGCTCACCTACAACACGGCCGCGGTGCCCGCCAACGAGGCGCCGAAGAAGTGGACGGACCTCGCCGATCCCAAGTGGAAGGGCAAGCTGTCCATCGGCCACCCCGGCTTCAGCGGGTACGTGGGCACGTGGGTGGTGCAGATGAAGAAGCTCTACGGCTGGGATTATTTCAAGAAGCTGGAGCTGAACAAGCCGCGCATCGGGCGCTCGATCAACGACACCGTGACCATGCTCAACGCCAAGGAGAGCATCGTCGCCGCCGGGCCCGCCGCCACCACCCTCGAGAGCAAGGCCAAGGGCAACCCGCTCGCCGTCGTCTATCCAGAGGACGGCGCCGTGCTCATGGTGTCGCCCAGCGGCATCCTCAAGAACGCGCCCGCGCCCAACGCCGCCAAGCTGTTCGTGGAATATCTGCTCGGCCGCGAGAGCAACGAGATCATGGTCAAGCACTTTCAGGATCCCGTGAACAAGCACGTCAAGCCCATGGCGGGCGGCAAGTCGATCGCGGAGGTGAAGACGATTCGCCCCACCTACGACGAGATCGAGAAGGGCATCCCGGAAGTGAAGGAGCTCTTCCGCGACACCTTTGGAATCTGAGCGGGCGCCGGCGGTCCCTCTCGCGGGCGCCCTCGCGACGGCGCCCGGTTATCGCCGGCGGTGGCGGCACCTCGACAAGTCCGTCTTCATCTGGGTGCTGCTCATCGCCATCCTGCTCCTGCTCGTCGTCAACCCGCTCGCGCGGCTCATCTGGACGAGCTTCGAGCACCCCACCACGGGCGCTTTCACGATCGACAACTACGCGGCGGCCTACGGCCGCTGGCGCTACGTCGAGGCGCTCATCAACTCCGTCACCGTCGGCCTCGCGGTGGCCGTGCTCTGTACGCTGTTCGGGGTGCCGCTGGCGTGGGCGGTCTCGCGCACCGACATGCCCGGCAAGAGCCTCGTGTGGGCGGCCGTGCTCGGCACGTTCATCATGCCGAACTACCTCGGCGCGGTGGCGTGGATGCTGCTCGCGGGACCCAACGCGGGGTGGCTGAACCGGGTGTACAAGGCGGCCACGGGGGCTGACGCGGGACCGTTCAACATCTACTCGATGTCCGGCCTCGTCCTCGTCATCGCGTGCTACTCGTTCCCTTACCTCTTCGTCTTCACGCGCACGGCGCTGGACCTCATCTCCTCGGAGATGGAAGAGGCCGCCAACACGCTCGGCGCCGGGGTGTGGCGCACGACGCTGCGGGTGACGCTGCCGCTCACGTTGCCCGCGATCATGGCCGCCTTCATCGTGACTTTCCTGGAAGCGATCGCGCTCTTCGGCGTGCCCGCCCTCATTGCACTGCCCGCGCGCTTTCAGGTGGTCACCACGATGCTGTGGCAGTTCTTCGAGTTTCCGCCCAAGTTGCAGGTGGCCGCCGCCTACTCGATGCCGCTGCTCGTGATCACGGTGGCGCTCTTCTGGTTGCAGCGCCGGCTCATCGCGCGCAAGGGCTACGTGTCGCTCACGGGCAAGGGGGGCGACCGGCGCCCGATCAAGCTCGGGCGGTGGCGCTGGCCGATGCTCGGCTACTGCCTCTTCGTGACGTCCCTGTCGTTCTTCGTGCCGATGGTGGTCGTCCTTCAGGCGGCCTTCGCGAAGGCGTGGGGCCGCGGCTTTTCGCTCGACAACCTCACGCTGCGCAACGTGCGCTTCGTCCTTTTCGACCAGCCCGCCACGCGCACCGCCACCTGGAACACGTTCCTCTACGCGGCGGTCGCGACTCTCATCGCGCTCACGCTGGCGCTGGCCATCGCGTACATCGTGCACCGCCGGCTGGTGCCGTTCGGCTCGGTGCTGTCGCAGGTGGCGATGGCGCCCTTCGTGATTCCCGGCATCGTGCTCGCCATCGGCTTCTACGCCGCCTACACGCATCCGCCGCTGGTGCTCTACGGCACCGCGTGGATCCTCATCCTCGCCTTCTCCACCCGCTTTCTGCCCATCGCCTATGCGAACAGCGACGCCGCCATCCGTAGTATTAACCCCGAGCTGGAGGATGCTGCCCGCATCCTCGGCGGCAGCCGGCTACTCACGATGCGGCGCGTGGTGGCGCCGCTCCTGCGCCGCGGTCTCGCGGGTGCCTTCATCCTCGTCTTCATCCCCGCCACGCGGGAGCTGTCCTCGGCGATCTTCCTCTACACGACGGGTACGCAGGTGCTCTCCGTCCTGCTCTTCGACAAGAGCGACGAGGGCAACTTCGAGCTGCTCTCCTCCATCGGGCTCATCCTGGTGGTGGTCACCACCGCGCTCGTTATGGCCGGCTTCCGCTTCGTCGGCAAGGACTTCATGCTGCGCCGGACCGCCTCGTGAGCAAGCTCGTCCTCACTGGTGTGACTCGCCGCTTCGGCACCGTGACGGCGGTGGATTCGTTCAACCTCGCGCTGGCGCCGGGCGAGTTCGTGTCGCTCCTGGGGCCGTCGGGGTGCGGCAAGACCACCACGCTGCGGATGATCGCGGGCTTCCTCGACCCGAGCGAGGGGACCATCGCGATGGACGGGCAGGTGATCTCGTCGCCGGGCTCGTCGCTGCCGCCCGAGAAGCGCAGCATGTCGATGATCTTCCAGAGCTACGCCATCTGGCCCAACATGACGGTGGCGCAGAACGTCAGCTTCGGCCTCGAGGTGCGCAAGTTGCCGCGCGCGGAGATGCGCGCGCGCGTGGAGCGTATCCTCGACGTGGTGCACATGAAGCACCTCGCGGAGCGCTACCCTCAGGAATTGTCGGGCGGCCAGCAGCAGCGCGTCGCGCTCGCGCGCGCCATCGTGGTGCAGCCTGCCGTCCTTTTGCTAGACGAACCGCTGTCGAACCTCGCCGCGAATCTGCGCGAGGAGATGCGCTACGAGATCCGGCGCTTGCACGACGAGTTCCGTATCACCACCGTCTACGTCACCCACGACCAGGCGGAAGCCATGGTGACCTCCGACCGCATCGCCGTCATGAACCAGGGCCGGGTGGAGCAGGTGGACGAGCCCCGCACGCTCTACGCGCGCCCGCGCACCCGCTTCGTGGCGGGATTCATCGGACGCACGAACTTTCTCGAGGGCGAGGCGTCCGCCACCGACGTCGTCTTCGACGGCTTCTCCATCGCCGCCGCGCGCTTCGCGGAGGGCCGCGCCCTGCGCGGGCGGGTGGCCTTCTCCCTGCGGCCGCAGAGCGTGCACCTGCACCGCCAGCGCCCCGCGCCGTCTGACGCGGCCGTCATCGTGGCCGGTGAGATCGTCCAGCGCGCCTATCTCGGCGAGCACTGGGATTACGCCGTGCGTCCGGCCGGCAGCGCCCTCCTGCTACGGGTGACCGCCCGCCCCCACGAGGTGTTCGAGGTCGACGAGAAGGTGTGGCTGGAGGTGGATCCCCGGCAGATGGCCGCCATCGCGTAACGTCTCGCTCCAGTAGCACTGATCCCACCCCGTTTCCTCCTCGCCGCTTTCTCGGTATACTCACGCGGTGCCGAATACGGAACGACGTTCCATAGACAGAACGTCAGCGGACGGGGGCCACCGTGCGGCCAACCGCGTGGTGGACATCCTGGAGCTGCTCGCGGGCAGCCCCGACGGGCTCGTCCTTCGGGACGTGAGCGGGCGGCTGGAGGCGCCGAAGAGCAGCCTGCTGCCGCTGCTGCGCGCGCTTACGGCGCGCGGCTATCTCGCCCAAGGGCTTGCCGGCGAATACCGGCTGGGGCCGGGCGCGATGGATCTCGGGGCGTCGGCGCCCGGGCCCACGGCGCTCATCGACGCCGCGCGGCCGGCGGTGGTCGACCTCATGCGGCGGACGGGCGAGTCGGTGTTCCTCGGTGTGCTCTCGCGGGACCACGCGTCGATCGTGTACGTCGACAAGGTGGAGGGCGACCACATCATCCAGTACGCGGGCGGTGTCGGCGACCGCCGGCCCGTGCACGCGACGTCGATCGGCAAGGCCATCCTCGCCTTCCTGCCCGCCGGCGAGCGCGACGCCATCCTGAAAGCGCTCTCGCTCTCGCGCCACACGGAGCGCACGGTGACGAGCCTGCCCGCGCTGCGCGCGTCGCTGGAGGACGTCCGCAAGACCGGCGTCTGCGTGACGATCGACGAGCTGGTGGCCGGGGCCTCCGGTATCGCGGCCCCGGTCTTCGACCGCCACGGCCGCGTCGTCGGTGCGTGCGCGGTGGGCGGCCCCACCGATCGGGTGCGCCCGCGCCGGCGCGCCCTCGCCACCGACGTGAAAGCGACCGCGCGCGTGCTGTCGGCCCGGCTCGGGTACCGCGCGTGAGCCTCGTGGAGCGCGCGGATGTGTTTCGGCGCCTCGACGCGTGGCGCCGGCGCCGCCGCATCCTCGGCCTCGTCGTCCTCGCCGTCATCGTGGTGGTCGCCGCCGTGTACGGCGTCCGGCTCTGGCGCTACTGGGACCGGCACGTGTCCACCGACGACGCCTTCGTCGAGACGCACGTCTCGCCGGTGAGCGCGCGTGCGCGCGGCAACGTGCTCGAGGTCCTCGTGCGCGACAACCAGGAGGTGGCCGCGGGCGCGCCGCTCGTGCGGCTGGACCCACGCGATTTCGAAGTGAAGGTTCACCAGGCGCGCGCGGCGCTGGCCATGGCGCAGAGCCGCCTGCGCGGGGCCGCCGCCGGCGTGCCCATGACGGAGGGCTCCACGCGCAGCCAGGTCGGGCTCGCGGAGGCGTCGTCGGCGAAGGCGGCGCTCGGCATCGACGGCGCCGCGCACGCGCTCGACGAGCGACGCAGCAAGCTGCGCGCGCGCCGCGCGGCCGTGCAGGCGGTTCAGGCCGACGTCGCCGCGCGGCAGGCGGACTTCGAGCGGGCAGGGTTCGATCGCGCACGGATCGCCCAGCTGCGCGAGCGCGACCTCATCGCGCGCCAGGACTTCGACCATGCGGACAACGCGTTCAAGACGGCGGGCGCGGCGCTGGAGGCGGCGCGGCAGCGCCTGGACGGCGCCCGCGCTGAGGTGGCCCAGGCCGAGGCCGACGTGGCCACGCAGGAGGTCGTGCTCGCGCAGGCGCGCCGGCAACGCGAGGAGGCCGAGCACTCGCTTGGCGACGCCCGCAGCCGGCGGGGCGAGGTGACGGTGCGCAGCGCGGAGGCGGCCAGCGCCGAGGCGCAGCTGGCCGAGGCGCGCGCCATGCTGCGCGAGGCCGAGCTGAATCTGGAGTACACGACGATCACCGCGCCCGTGGCCGGCCGCGTGACGCGACGGACGGTGGAGGTGGGCCAGAGCGTGCAGCCAGGCCAGCCGCTGCTCGCCGTCGTGGACCTCACCAATGTGTGGATCATCGCCAACTACAAGGAGACTCAGCTCACCCACGTGCGCGCGGGCCAGCGCGCCACGATCTCGGTGGACACCCATCCGGGGCTCGAACTCCGCGCCCGGGTCGACTCCATCCAGAGCGGCACCGGCTCGCGCTTCTCGCTGCTGCCGCCCGAGAACGCCTCCGGCAACTTCGTGAAGGTCGTGCAGCGGATCCCCGTCAAGCTCGTGCTCGAGCCGGGCCAGCACGCGCACGCCCTCCTCGTGCCCGGCATGTCCGTCGTCCCGGTCATCGAATTGCGATGAGCCCGCGCGTGATCGTCGCCGTCACCACGATGATGGCGACGTTCCTGGTCATGCTCGACGTCACCATCGCCAACGTCGCGCTCGATCACATGCGCGGCTCGCTGTCGGCGGGCGTGGACGAGATCACGTGGGTGCTCACCTCGTTCCTCGTGGCCAACGCGATCAGCCTGCCCATCACGGGTTGGCTGAACGACCTGCTCGGCCGCAAGCGCCTGTTCATCCTGGCCACGGTGGTGTTCACGCTGACCTCGGCCGCCGCGGGCGCGGCGCCGAGCCTGGCTGTCATGGTGATCGCGCGCTTCCTGCAGGGCCTCGCGGGGGGGCCGCTGGTGCCGCTCTCCCAGGCGACGATGATCGAGACGTTCCCGGGGCGCCAGCGCGGGATGGCGATGGCGATCTGGGGCGTCGGCATCATGTTCGCGCCCATCATCGGCCCCACGCTCGGCGGCTGGATCACCGACAACTGGTCCTGGCGCTGGGTGTTCTACATCAACGTACCCGTCGGCGTCGCCGTGGTCGTCCTCGCGTGGCTCTTCGTCCCGGACTCCACCACGGAGCGGCCGGCGGTGCGCCGCGTGGATGTGTCCGGCCTCGTGCTCCTCGTGGTGGGCGTGAGCGCCCTGCAATTCGTGCTCGACCGCGGTCAGCGCGAGGACTGGTTCGCCTCGTCGGTGATCGTGTGGCTGAGCGTGGTGGCGGCGGCCGCGCTCGTCGCGCTCGTCCTGCGCGAGCTGCGCGCCGAGGAGCCCGTGGTGGATCTGCGCGTGCTGCGGCACGGGATGTTTGCGGTGGCCACCGCCGCGATGTTCGTCATGAGCATCGCCTTTTACGGGATCATGGTGCTCTCGCCGCTCTTCACGCAGATCCTCATGGGCTACACCGCGATGCTGGCGGGGCTCGTGCTGGCGCCCGGCGGCCTCTCCACCCTCGTCACGATGCCGCTCGCCGGCGCCCTCCTGAGCCGCCTCGATCCGCGCTGGATCATCGTCACGGGCTGCGCGCTGAACGCCTACGCCATGTACCTGATGGCCACGCTCTCGCTGGAGGCGAGCTATTGGCAGATCATGCTGCCGCGGCTCATCCAGGGGTTCGGCATCGGCTTCACCTTCGTGCCGCTCTCGACGGTGGCGCTCGGCGCAGTACCGATGCGCGAGCTGGGCCACGCCTCCGGGCTCTTCAACTTCATGCGGACCATCGGCGGCAGCATCGGCATCGCGGCGGTGGCGACGTTGCTGCAGCGCGGCGCCCAGACGCACCAGGCGCACCTGGCGAGCCACGTGAGCCTGTACGACCCCGACGTGTGGGACCGCTACCAGACCCTGGTCACGACGTTCACCGCGCGCGGCGCGGATCTCGCCACCGCCGAGCAGCAGGCGTGGGCCCACCTGTACGGGATGGTGCAGCAGCAGGCGCTGCTGCTGTCCTTCATCGACAACTTCTGGTGGCTCGTCTGGATCTTCGTGGCCGTCATTCCGTTCGTCCTCTTCCTCGGCCGGGGGCCCCGCCTCGCCGATCCGCCCGCCGACGTCGAGCGTCACGCCGCGATCGTGGAGGGCTGAGGGCCTGGACAAGCCATTCTTTCGGCGAGGCGGCCTGCGAGGTCGTGTACGCTCGAATGCATGAGCGCGCCCCGCCTGCCCTTTGTGTGGGACTACGATCTGGATGAAGCGGAGTTCCGGCGCCTCCTCTCCGGGGAGATCACACTTGGGCGCCTTGACCGAACGTGGGCCGCCGTCCGCCTCATCGAGTACGCGCCCTACCGGGATATCGTGCGTCTGCTGGGCTTCCGCGAGCTCGTCAGGGGCTGGCCCGAATGGCGCGCGCGCATCCGATCGGAGGAGCGCAGGCGCGGCCTCGATTTCCTCGTCGAGTGGCTGCCGCACCATCATCCACATCTCGTGTAACGCCGGCCTCATCGAGATGGACCGCGACTTCTTCCTTCAACGCTTGTACCCCCTGCAGGATGCCGTCCTCGCACGCATCATGTCGAGCGAGACCGGTTTCTACCTGACCGGGGGGACGGCGGCCTCCCGCGGATACCTCCACCATCGGTTTTCGGACGACCTCGACCTCTTCGTCAACGACGACCATCGGTTCGCTCTCTGGGCTCAGCGCGTGATCGAGGCGGTGGCGACCGGGCTCGATTTTCAGGTGGAGGTCGTGCAGCGGGGCGCTCGGTCCGTCCGCATCAACGTCAGCGGCGGCGACGTCGTCCTGAAAGTCGAGATGGTCAACGACGTCCCTGCGCACGTCGGTGAACTGCGAGTGCATCCGGTCCTCGGCCGGCTCGACAGCGCCGAGAACATCCTGGCGAACAAGCTCACCGCGGTCGTCGATCGCCGTGAGCCCAAGGACCTCGCGGACATCTGGGGATTCTGCTGCCGTATGAATCTCGCGTGCCAGACGGCTTTGGAGGGGGCACAAAGCAAAGCGGCGGGGCTGTTTCCCGCCGACGTGGCCCGGGTGCTCCTGACGGTCACCGGCGACGACTGGCGACTCGTACGATGGAGCGACGCTCCCGACCGCGACCGCTTCATCGCCGACCTCACCGAGATCGGCGAGCAGCTGCTGCTCGTGCGGTAGGCCACCGCCACCGGTAGAAGTACTTCTCCTGTATGCTCGTGGCCACGCTTCGGGAGGGTCCATACCGGCGGGGGCGAGAGTCCGACTCTGCCGACATCATGAGGTTCTTCGCGCTCCGCATGTACGAAGCGGTGAAGAAGGAGCGGCAGGGATGGTAAAGCGACGCGCCTTCCTGAAGAGCGCCTTGGCGGCAGGCACCGGAGCGTTGTTCACGACATCCCGCGCGCGAGCCGCGGAAGCCCCCCCGGAGACGACGAGAGTTCGCCTCTTCAAGTTCCCCGG
>JBKKCN010000159.1:0-2797 GCA_046712525.1 Candidatus Rokuibacteriota bacterium | reverse complement strand
AAGGCAGCGCCGCCGGTCCGGATGGCGGCGGACAGACCGACCCACGCAGTGTGCAGCGCGTACTTGAACGGCTGGAGCCGGTCCCCGTGCCGGAAGGCCCAGCTCTCGTCGTAGACCAGTGCGCGCTCGGGCCCGCGCCCCGCCCGCCGACGGCGATAGGCCTGGATCGGCTTCTCGTGCAGGTAGTGATAGATGAGGCTGGCATGAGGGCGCAGCCGAATGGCCGAGATGTTCCAGCGGCTGAAGCCCGCCTCCTGAAGCAGGCGGCCCAGCTCGGCCTTGGTCGTGAAGTGCGTCGGGCCCGGAGATTGCCCCGGGGGATAGTTCGGGAACTGGATCAGCACGTGCCCGCCGGGCCGGGTGACGGCGGCCAGGTTGATCAGGCAGGTTCGCGGGTCGGGCAGGAGCTCGAAGACTTCGATCGCGTAGACGGCATCGTACGTCGACCCCAGGTGGTCGCGGAGGCCAGGCCGGCATACGTCGGCGCATGCGAAACGCAAATTGGGGATGTGCCCCAGTGCGCGCTGCAGGGTACGCACGTTGCCTTCCGCGATGTCGGCGAGGGTGACGGAGCCGACCTGGCGCGACAGGTGAAAGGCCGTGTAACCGCTGCCCGGGCCGACCTCGAGAAGATCCATCGATTGTGAGAGCGGCAGATACTGGAAGAGGACCTCGTCGCGGATCGGAAAATCGTGCAGCGGCGCCCGCGCCACGTCCGACAGGCGCTTGATCGCCCGCTGCCGCAGCACGCGCATGGGCAGGCTCGTGCGGCTCCGCGATCCGTTCGCCGGCCGCGGATGTCGCCGCGCATCGATCGTGCTCCAGCGGTCGAACGAGTACCGGTAGGCGGCGCGGGCCCAGCGTGCGGAGCGGCTGTAGCACTTGTGCCAGCGCGCCAGCTCGACGAGCTCTCCGCCGAACTTCCGCTTGAAACGACCATAGCCGGACATGTTGTAGGCGTGAAGGCCGCGCTGGGCCGCGCGCTGCATGGCCGTCCAGTGCAAGAGGTCGTTCGGGCAGAGGTCGTGGGCCGCCTCATCGCTGGCCCCGCTCCAGAAATACATCGTCTCGTCGTCGTGCGGGAAGAGACCGACCGCGATGAGCCGGCCGGTGGCGTCGTGCGCGCGCAGGGCAAAGAGATTATCGGCTTTCTTCAGATGCTCGACGAGCAGGCGGACGGTGCGCAGATCGAACGGCGCGCGGCGCCCCTTGCGACCCATGAGTCGGAGGTAGAAGTCGTAGTACTCCTCGGCCACCGCCGGGTCGTCGGTGTCCTCGACGCGGACGCCGGCCTGCTGCGCCTTGCGGATACGGTTGCGGCACTCCGATTCCAGCGAGCGCCACATCGAGCTCTCATCGGGCAGCAGCTTGACCACATACGTGAGGTCGGAAACGAGCTGGAAGCCGGCGCGCCTCAAAAGATCGCCCGATAGGAGCGGATTCTCGACCTCGATCATCGAGAGGCGTTCCCGGGCGGCGAGGCCGTCGAGGGCCGCCAGGAAGCGAGCCTGGTCGACGTTGCCATTGACCAGCGGTCCCATGACGTTCGTGCCCCAGCTGCGCAGCGGACTGCCGAGAATGCGAAAGGGCCCCATGCGCAGCAGGCCGCCGGAGAGATAGCCCACCGTGTCATGGCCATCCCGGATCGCCCACTGGCGAATGTCGAGCCGGCGGCTGTCGGCCAGATAGTGCAGCCACGCGGTGCGGTGGAACAGGCTGCGACTGTCGAAGCGGTCCACGAGGGCATCCCAGCCGGCGGTCTCGACGGCGGACGCCGCGGTGAGCGCATAGGGAACGACGGGACGATTGGTTGTCTGCACGGTCATGCGCGGGTCCCCACGAGAAACTGGCGATAGTTGTCCAGCACGTCGGTCACGAGTTGGCGCGGATCCGGGGGGCGGCCAGGGCGCGCCACCGGCAGCCGTCGCTGCATCCGGGCGAGATCCATTCCGTGTGTCCCCGCGCGATGGAGGGCGAAGAGCAGAGGGGCGGCCACGCCGTAGACGCGATAGCGCGGGGACGATTTCACCGCCGCCCGTATCCACTGCGGCCAGCGCGACAAGCCGCTCCGCAGACCCTGCTGCCGGGCCACATGAGCCCAGCCGCGCAGCCGCTCGTGCAGCGGCTGTTGCTGCACCCACGCCCGCAGCAGGTCCCGCGCCGGGCGGTCTGCGGCAAGCCCGGTGAGCCGGCCCAGCTCCCAGTGCCACAAGCGCTCCGCGTGCTGCAGAGCCCGCTCCCAGAGCTCACGCGGCTCGCTCTGTGCCGCCGCGGTCGCCCCCAGCTTCCAGCCGGTGGCGGCGACGACATCGGCCACAAACGGGTGCAGCGGGAACTGTACGCCGCCGCTGCGCGGGGGCGTGTTCAACTGCAGAAGCGCCTCGGCGCGGTGGCGGTATGTGGGCGCGTAGCCACCGGTGAACAGCAACAGGGAGGTGCCCATGTCGAGGTAGAGCTTGATGGTGCGGTAATGCGTCTCTGCGCTGAGCGACCCTCGGCGGTCTGTGAGCTCGTCGAACCCCTCCAGCTGCTCCACCAGTCGATTGGCCAGAAGCCGCCAGCCGTCCTCGAGCGGAATATCCTGAACGCCGAAGCGCGGAATGACGCCGAGCACGCCTGGATCGCCGGAGACGACGACGCCGCACTCGCGTAGCTCGTAGCCGAAAATGCTCGGCTTGATGGCGCGCAGGTAGCGTGAATGGACGGCACCGACGCTGACGTTGGCCGTCAGGCCCAGCGTCTGCAGCCGCTGTTGGATCCGGGTCTCCACGAGCCGGAGATCGCAGCCCGCGGGCAG
>JBKKCN010000158.1:0-4186 GCA_046712525.1 Candidatus Rokuibacteriota bacterium | reverse complement strand
GGCGTGGGGGACCGGCGACCACGTGGATGGTGGCCGCCTCGCATCGAGGGTGGCTGGGCTCCACCGGCACGCCTTGCCCGGTCCTAGTTGAGAGTGAAACGGGTCCCGGCGCCCCACGCCCGACCCGCGCCGCCCGCCGGCGCTGCGCCGTGCGGGAGAGCATTCGACCGGGCGGCATCGCGTACAATGGCGGTCTGCCATGATGAAAGTTCATCTGACCACGCTGGGGTGTCCGAAGAATCAGGTCGATTCTGAGCTGATGCTGGGGATGTTGACGGCGGCGGGATTTCCGCTCGTCGACACCGCGGAGGAGGCGGAGTGCCTGATCGTTAACACGTGCGCGTTCATCGACCGCGCGCGCGAGGAGTCGGTTAACACGATTCTGGGACTCGCCGAGCTCAAGAAGCGCGGCGCGTGCCGGGCCCTCATCGTGACCGGGTGCCTGACCCAGCGGTACGGGCTCGAGATCATGAAGGAGCTGCCCGAGATCGACGGGATCATGGGCACGTCCAACCTGTCACGGATCGTCGACCTCGTGAAGCAGGCGGCGGGGCGCCACGACTGGGCGACGTCCGCCCCGCCCGGCTATCTCTACGACGCCACCACGCCGCGCCTGCTCACGACGAAGCTGCCGTACGCGTACGTGAAGATCGCGGAAGGCTGCGACATGGGCTGCACCTTCTGCGCGATTCCGCAGTTCCGTGGCAAGCACCGCAGCCGCGGTCTCAAGGATATCGTCCAGGAAGTGCAGGGCCTCGCGGCGCGCGGCGTGCAGGAGGCGATCCTCGTGTCCCAGGACACGCTCGCGTACGGCCGCGATCTGCCTGGCAACGGCGACCTCGGCGACCTCCTGCTCGCGCTGGGCGAGGACACGCGCATGCCGTGGATCCGTCCCATGTACCTGCACCCGGCGCACGTCAACGATCGCCTGCTCGACAAGTGGTCGCGCGCGCGCATCGTGCCCTACGTCGACATGCCCGTGCAGCACGGTGACGACACCGTGCTCAAGGCGATGCGACGGGGCGTGACGGCGCGGCGCATGAAGGAGGTCGTGGCCGCCTTCCGCACCGCCGTGCCCGACGTCACCGTGCGCACCACCGTGCTCGTCGGCTTTCCCGGCGAAACGGAGGCCGCCTTCGAGAACCTGCTCGACTTCGTGGAGGACGTCCGCTTCGATCGGCTCGGGGTCTTCACGTACTCGCCGGAGGACGGCACGCCCTCGCCGGCGTTCGCGGGCCAGGTGGACCCCGAGCTCGCCGCGGAGCGCTCGGCGCGTGTGCAGGAGCGACAGGACGCCATCGCGTTCGAGCAGCATGCGAAGCTCGCGGGCGCCGTGCTCGACGTCCTCGTCGACGGTCCCAGCGAGGATTCCGCGTTCGCCTGGGAAGGCCGCACGGCGGGGCAGGCGCCGGAGATCGACGGCGTCGTCTATCTCAGAGGTCAATCCGATTTCACGCCGGGGCACTTCGCGCGCGTGCGCATCGCGGAAGTGGAAGGGTACGAGCTGGTCGGCGAGCGGGCGTAACCGGGTCGCACTGCTCGTCGCCACCGTGGGCGGCGCCGGCTACGCGCCGGTGGCGCCGGGGACGGTGGCGAGCGCGCTCACCGTGCTGTTGCTCTGGGTGGTGCCCTTCACGCGCGTCGGCCTGGTTCTCTTCCTCGGCGCCGTCGTCGCCCTCGGCACGTGGGCCGCGCATCACGCGGAGGCGGCCATCGGCGGCAAGGATCCCGGCGCCATCGTCATCGACGAGGTGGCCGGCATGGTGCTCTCCGTGCTCGTCTTCCCGCTCACCGTCCCCGTGCTCGTCGTCGGCTTCCTCTTCTTCCGCCTCTTCGACATCATCAAGCCGTTTCCCGCGCACGGCTCGCAGCGGATCGGTGGCGGCGTGGGCGTCATGATCGACGACCTCATCGCCGGCGTGTACGCGCTCCTCGTGGTCGGGCTCATGCGGTGGGCGCTGGGATGGCCATGACGCCGGTAGCGCGCCTGGTCGTGGTGGGCGCGGGGCCGTCGCCCGATGACGAAGAGGGCGCGCTCGCCGCCCTCGCCGTGGCCGGCGTCACCGTGGCCAGCCGTGTATACGTGGACGAGGACGACGCCGCCCTCGAGCACGCACTCCCCGCCGACGGCGCCCTCAACGTCATCGTGGCCGGTCCCGGCGGCTCCGGAGGCGACGTGGTGCGGCGCGTGGTCGCCCGTCTTTCCGGCACCCGCCTGGTGCTCAACGAGCGCATGCTGGCTGCCCTCCAGGAGATCCACGAGCGCGTCGACCGCCCGCTTCCGCGCCACGCCGAGCGCCTCGCCCTGCTGCCGCAGGGCGCCACCGTGTGGACGGCGGAGGGGGAGCCCGCGTGGATGCTCGACGGGCCCGACTCCACCTTCGTCGTCCTCGCGCGCGGCGGTGGCGTGACGGCCGACCTCGCGCGCCAGTTGATCGCGTTCGCGAGCGTGCGCTTCGCCGCGCGAGGCGCCACGGCATCCTGCACGCTCCGCACGACAGGGGTGAGCGTGAGGGACGTCGAGGAGCGGCTGGAGTCGTTCCTCGGCGGCGCCGACGCCGCAGAGGCGGTCACGATCTCCGCCGTGCCCGTGGAGGGCGACGTCTGGGTACGGATGCGTGCGCGCGGCGCCAACGCGGCGGCGGCGGCGGCGTTGCTGGCGACGGTGGAGCCACGCGTCGCGCAGGCGCTCGGCGACGATCTCTACGGCCGTGACGCGGAGTCGCTCGAGGTGATCGTGGGGCGATTACTGCTGGCGCGCGGCATGACGTTGTCGGTGGCGGAATCGTGCACGGGCGGTCTCGTCGGCCACCGGCTCACGAACATCGCGGGCTCGTCGGCCTACTTCGAGCGCGGCGTCGTCGTGTACTCGAACCGCGCCAAGCAGGAGCTGCTGGGAGTGCCAGAGGAGGTGCTGCGAACGCACGGCGCCGTGAGCGCCGCGTGCGCGGAGGCGATGGCGCGCGGGATCTGCGAGCGCTCGGGCAGTCCGTGCGGTCTCTCCATCACCGGCATCGCGGGCCCGGACGGCGGCAGTGCGGCCAAGCCCGTCGGCACCGTGTTCATCGGCGTGGCGGTGGCGGGGGAGGTCGTGTCGCGACGATTCCGCTTCGGCGGGGACCGCAATTCAGTGAAGAGACAGTCGGCCCAGATGGCACTCGATATGCTTCGTAGGCGGCTCGGAGGCGCATGCCCATGAACCGGACAATCCAAATCGTCGTCGCCATTGCCGCCGTTGCCGTCGTATTTACCGCCTGCACGACCGCGGGTCGCCCGATGGACCGGGGCGTCGCGTTCTACAACAACGGCCAGTACTTGGCTGCCACCGAGGAGTTCAGCGCGGCCGTGCGCGAGGCTCCCAATTCGGCGACTGCGTACAACAACCGGGCCGTTGCGCGGGTGCGCACCGGAGACGTGACGGGCGCCGTCGAAGATTACACGCGGGCGATCACGCTGGCGCCGTACGACGCCGAGCTGTACTTCAACCGGGGCAACGCCTTCATCGCCGCCGGGCACCATGGACACGCCCTCGGCGACTTCAACCGGGCCGTGCAGATCAGCCCGACCTACGCGCGCGCGTGGTTCAACCGCGGTACCGCCTACTCACTGCTCGGCCGGCCCGACGCCGCCTTGCGGGACTGGAGCTACGCGATAGATATGGAATCCGATCCGTGGGCGAAGTCCGCGATGCGCCGCAGCGCGGGTCTCGATCCAGCGTTCGCCTTGGCGCCCGTCGGCCAGATCGGGAGCACCGTGGCTCCGCCGCCGCCCCTCGGGACCGCGACCGCCGGCGGGCCGCTGCCCGCCGAGGTATCGTTGCCGGAGCGTGTCGTCGTCGTCCCTGACGCCTTCCCCTCCGCGTCGATCGCCACCCCGTATGCCACCGTGATCGACGCTCGGGCGCTCGCCTCCCGCGCGATCGGCCGCGAGCTGGACGGCGACCGCGCGAGCGCGCTTGCCGATCTGCGCGCGGCGATCAGGATGGAAACCGATCCCGCGCGCCGCGAGTCCATGGCGAACCTGCTGCGCCTGCTGGACACGCCTCGATAGCGACCATCCGGGCGTTTGTCGCGGTCCTCCTCGGTGAGGAGGCCCGCGCCCGCCTGGCGGTGGAGGCCGACCGCCAGCGCGCGACCGAGCGCGCCACCCGCACCCTGCCGGAAGTGGTGTGGGTGTCGCCGGCGAA
>JBKKCN010000157.1:0-5482 GCA_046712525.1 Candidatus Rokuibacteriota bacterium | reverse complement strand
AGCGTGAGCTGTACCTGTCGATGACCCTCGACCGCGGGCGCTCCACGCACGTGGTGATGGCCTCGCAGGCGGGCGGCATGGACATCGAGGCAGTGGCGGAGAAGACGCCCGACAAGATCATCCGCGAGTGGACGCATCCCGCCCTCGGCCTGCAGGGTTTCCAGGCACGGCGGATCGCCTTCGGCCTCGGGCTCACGGGCGAGCCGCTCAAGCAGGGCGTGGCGCTCATCCAGAACCTCTTCGCCCTCTATCTCGCCAAGGACTGCTCGCTGGTGGAGATCAACCCTCTGGTGGTCACGAAGGACGGCCGCGTGTTCGCCCTCGACGCCAAGCTGAACTTCGACGACAACGCGCTCTACCGTCACAAGGACATCGTCGAATTGAGGGACATTCATGAAGAAGATCCGCTCGATGTCGAAGCATCGAAATACAGCCTCAACTATATAAAGCTCGACGGCAACGTGGGCTGCATGGTCAACGGCGCCGGTCTCGCCATGGCCACCATGGATATCGTCAAGCTCTCGGGCGGCGAGCCCGCTAATTTTCTGGACGTGGGCGGCGGAGCCTCACCGGAGCAGATCGAGAACGCCTTCCGCATCCTGTCCTCCGACCCCAGCGTGAAGGCGGTCTTCATCAACGTCTTCGGGGGCATCCTCCGGGTGGACCGCCTCGCGGAAGGCATCATCGGCGCCGTGAAGAAGCTCGGCTTGAAGCTGCCCGTGGTGCTGCGGGCGGAAGGCACCAACGTCGAGCTCGGCAAGAAGATGCTCGCGGCGTCCGGTCTCGCCCTCACGATGGCAGAGGACATGGGCGACGGGGCGCGTAAGGCCGTGGCCTTCGCGAAGGGGTCCAAGGCGTGAGCATCCTCGTCATTCAGGATGGGGGCCCCGACATGGCCCCCATACCCCCAACGCTCGGCAGCGCCCCGGCAAAGCCGAGGCGCTCCTCGGGGAGTCGGTAGCAATGAGTATCCTCGTCGACAAGAACACGCGCGTCGTCGTGCAGGGCATCACCGGCAAGGAGGGTGCCTTTCACGCCGCGCGATGCAAGGAGTACGGCACCAACGTGGTGGGGGGCGTGACGCCGGGCAAGGGCGGCACCACCCACGAGGGTTTCCCCGTATGGAACACGGTGGCGGAGGCCGTCGCCAAGGAGGGCGCCGACTGTGCGCTCATCTTCGTGCCGCCGGTCGCCGCCGCGGACGCCGTCATGGAGGCGGCGGCGGCGGGCGTGTCGCTCGTCGTCTGCATCACGGAGGGCATTCCCGTCGCGGACATGGTGCGCGCCAAGCACTTCGTGCTCGGCACCAAGAGCCGACTCATCGGGCCCAACTGTCCGGGCGTCATCACGCCCGGCCAGGCCAAGATCGGTATCATGCCGGGGCACATCCACAAGCCCGGCCACGTGGGCGTGCTGTCGCGCAGCGGGACGCTCACCTACGAAGTGGTGGGCCAGCTCACCTCGCGCGGCATCGGGCAGTCCACGTGCGTGGGCATCGGCGGCGATCCGGTCAACGGCACGAGCTTCATCGACGTGCTGAAGCTGTTCAACGAGGATCCCGACACGCAGGCGGTGATGATGATCGGTGAGATCGGCGGCACCGCGGAAGAAGAAGCGGCGGCGTACATCAAGGCGCACGTGCAGAAGCCCGTCGTCGGGTTCATCTGCGGGCAGACGGCACCGCCCGGCCGGCGGATGGGGCACGCGGGCGCTATCATCGCGGGCGGCAAGGGGACGGCGGCGGAGAAGATGAACGCCCTGCAGGGGGCGGGGGTGACGGTGGTACGCAGCCCCGCGGAGATGGGAGCGACCGTGGCCAAGGTGATCGGAGCATGAGCACGCAGAGGACGCTGGCCATCATCAAGCCGGACGCGGTGGCCAAGAGCACCACGGGCCAGATCATCGCCCGCATCGAGGCGAGCGGCTTCAAGATCGTCGCCGCCCGGATGGTTCGCCTGTCGATGGAGCAGGCGATGGCCTTCTACGCCGTGCACAAGGCGCGGCCGTTCTACCAGAGCCTGTGCGCGTTCATGACGCAGGGGCCGAGCGTGCCCATGGTGCTGGAGGCGGACGACGCCATCCAGCGCTGGCGCGATCTCATGGGCGCCACCGACTTCGCGAAGGCGGCGCCGGGCACCATCCGCAAGGACTTTGCCTCGTCGATCGAAGCGAACGCCGTCCACGGCTCAGACTCTCCCGAGTCCGCTGCCACCGAGATCCCGTTCTTCTTCAAGCCCACCGAGATCTGTCCGCGCTGAGCGCCGACCGGTATCCGGCGACGCTCGGCACTCGCGAGCGGTGGTCGACCGTGGCCGCCGTCGTGCTGGGGGTCGTCGTGTTCTCGCTCGTGGGCCTGCTCCTCACCGTCTACAGCGGCGACCCGCGCTGGCTGTTCTTCAGCGTGCCCTTCACGCTGATGCTCTTCGTGATGGGCCGCTACGCGCCCACCGCGTTCCGGCTCGCCGGCGACGGCGTCCACGTCGAGCGCCGTGCGGGCGCCGCCGTCATTCCGTACCGTGCCATCCGCGCCGCCGACGACGCGCCGCGCTCGCCCGCCGGCCTCTCGGTCTTCGGCTCCCGCGGCGTTTTCGGTCGCTTCGGCCGCTTCTGGAATCACTCCCTCGGCCACTACCGGCTCTTCATCACCAACGGCCACGGCATCATCTGGCTCGACACCGCGAACGGCTGGGTGGGGCTGTCGCCCGATCGTCCCCAGCAGTTCCTGGAGCAGCTGCGCGCTCGCATCGCACTGGTACGATGACGGCACCGCCGCCGCGAAAGGACGCCCATGGCTGAGATCGTCGCCGTTTCCGCCGCCCGCCTGCGTGCATTGATCGCCAGGCTCTTCGAGGCGAACGGGGTTCCCGTGGAGGATGCGGCCCTCGTGGCGGAGGTCCTCACCGAAGCCGATCTGCGTGGCGTGGAGTCGCATGGCTCTACCCGCGTGGCGGGCTACCTGTCGATGATCAAGGGGGGCCTGCTGAATCCGCGTCCCAAGGTGCAGGTGCTGCGCGACCTGCCCGCCACCGCCATGCTGGAGGGTGACAACGCCTTCGGTATCGTGGTGGCCCGGCGCGCGATGCAGATGGCGATGGACAAGGCCAGGACGGCGGGCATCGCGTGCGTGACCGTGCGCAACGTCACCCACACGGGGCTCGTCGGCTTCTACACCATGATGGCGGCGCGCGCGGGATTCATCGGCGTGTCGATGAACAACGGGCCCGCCATCCTGCCTCCCTTCGGCGGCACCACGCCCACCTACGCGACGAATCCCTTCTCGTTCGCGGTGCCCGCCGGCAAGAAGGATCCCATCGTGCTGGACATGGCGACCTCGGTGGTCGCGGGAGGCAAGCTGCGGCTGGCCGCCAAGAAGGGCGCGCCCATCCCGCCCGAGTGGGCGCTCGATCGCGAGGGACGGCCCACCACCGACCCCGTGGAGGCCATCCAGCACGGCTTCATGCAGTGGGCGGGCGGCTACAAGGGCTTCGGGGTGGCCACGATGGTCGAGGTCCTGGGCGGCGTGCTGTCGGGCGGCCTCTTCGGCACCGACGTGCCCGCCATGAAGAACTTCGGCAAGGAGCCGCTGGTGACGAGCGCCTTCTACATGGCCATCAACCCCGGGCACTTCATGACGCCCGAGGAATTCGCCGAGCGAGTGGATCGCCTCATCGGCATGGTGAAGGCATCATCTCGCGCCCCCGGGGTGGAAGAGATCTACATCGCGGGCGAGATCGAGTTCAAGCGCAAGGCGGAGCGGCTCAAGAACGGCGTGCCCCTCAGCGACGTCGTCCGTCGTGAGCTGAAAGAGCTCGCCGAGCAGGCGCGCGTTCCCTTCGATCTCGCGTAGCGCAAGCGTGCTGAGCTGGCGCACCGCGCGGCTCCTCATGATCGTGGGCGGGGCCGCGCTGCTGGCGGTCCTCGTGATGCGCAACGATCCACGCGCCCTCCTCGACACCCTCGCGCGACTGTCGTGGCGGATCCTCATCGTTCTCGTTTTTCCCTTCCCGCTCGTCAACCTCCTGGACACGCTGGGCTGGCGCTTCGCCTTTCGCCGCGACCGCGTGCCGCTGCGCACGCTGTACTTCGCGCGCCTCGCGGGGGAGGCCGTCAACGTCACCACGCCCACCGCGTCGCTGGGGGGAGAAGCGGTGAAGGCGTGGCTCGTGCGCCGGCACGTGAGCGTGGAGACGGCGACGTCGTCCGTCATCGTGGCGAAAACGACGATCACCATCGCGCAGGGGCTGCTGCTGGTGGTGGGCATCGTGTGCGCATGGTGGGCGCTCCCCCACGACTCCGCGGTGCTGCGCGGCATGCAATGGTTGCTGCTCGTCGAGGTGGTCGCGGTGGGTATCTTCGTGGCGGCACAGGTGGGAGGCCTCTTTGCAGGAAGCGGGCGCCTGCTCAAGCGCTTCGGCATGCTGGCGCCCGAGAGCGGCGGGCTCACGCGGCTCGACGACTCGCTGTCCGCGTTCTACCGGGGAGAGCCGCGGCGGCTCGCGCTGTCGATCGGCTTCCACTTCCTCGGCTGGCTCACGAACGCGCTGGAGACGTGGGTGATCCTGTACTTGCTCGGCCTCGACGTCTCCCTCGTGGGCGCGGTGGTGATCGAAGCGTTCAGCACCGCCATCCGCTTCGCCACCTTCATGGTGCCCGGCAGCCTGGGGGCCCTCGAGGGCGGCCACGTCGCCATCTTCGTCGCGCTCGGCTTCACGGGAACGGTGGGGCTGTCGTTCAGCCTCGTACGGCGCATTCGCGAGGCGACATGGGTCGGGATCGGCTTCCTCGCCCTCATCTTGCTTCGTTCGGCCGACACGCCGGTACCGGTACCTACCGCGGACGGCTAATCGGTGATCCGCACCGTCGCGGCGGCGGGAATAGCCACGCTGTAGCCGGTTCCGGCAGACAGCGTGACCACGACGGTCTCGCCGCTTTCGGCGATGCCGTCCGCGGTCGGAATCACGACGATCCTTGCCGACGCTGCTCCGGCCGGGATCGTCAGCGTGCCGGAGAGCGCTCCGTAGTCGGTGGTACGAGTGGCGGTGCCCGCCACCGTGTACCGCACGCTGAGCGGCGCGGTCGTGCTGCCCGCGCGGGTGACGGTGAAGGCACCGTTGATCCGACCTTCGGTGGCGGTGGCGGTGGTGGCTCCGATGGTGACGCGGGTGGCGGCCGCGGCCGCTGCCGCGTCGTCGTTCACGATGATCGCCTTCGCGCGCGCGCGCTTGAGCGTGGCGTTCATCGGGTTGGTGAGCGTCGCGAAGAACGTCTCGTCCGACTCGCTGACGGCATCGCCTCTCACCGCCACCGTGAACGCCTGGCGCACGGTGCCGGGCGGGAAGGTGAGCCGCCGCGTGGTGGCGAGGAAGTCGGCAGCGTTGGCGGTGCCGGTGGTGGTCTCGACGTCCACCGTGACGGACTGGGCGCTCGGCGCGGAGAGCGTGGCCGTGAACGTCGCGCTGGTCATGCCCACGTTGCCTTCGGT
>JBKKCN010000156.1:0-4344 GCA_046712525.1 Candidatus Rokuibacteriota bacterium | reverse complement strand
CCTCCCCCACCGCGTCGAGGGCGACGGCGTCGGGCGGCGGCAGCGGCGCGCGGCGCGCGGCAGTGGCGACGGGCACCGCCGCCACCTCGGCCTCCGCGCGGTCGATCTGCAGGTGGACGGGCCCGCGCGGATCGGCCATCGCAAGCTGGGCGGCGTGGGCGATCCAGTGGCCGGCGGACGACGGCGCCATGATGATGGAGGCCTTCACGACGGGCGCGAGCAGGCCGGCGTCGGGATGACGAGAGGTAAGCACGATGAGCGGAGAACGGTCGCGCGCGGCGTGCGCGAGGCCGTCCACGGCTTGCCGCACTCCTGATCGCAGGGACAACGCGGCGGCGCCCGGCGCCTCCGTGAGCTCGGCGGTGACGGCGGCCATGATGCACGCGGAAAAGTCCGCGGCGGGCACGACGTCGATTCCGGGGGTCTCCGCGAGCACCGCGGCCTCGCCGAACAGGCGCGTGGCGCCCGCGCGCAGGAGGCCGTCGACGAGCACGGCCGCTACGGTGGTGCGGCTCAGCGCGCGAAGCTCTCGAACAGCGGGCGCATCCGCTCCAGCGCGAGCTTGAGGTTCGCTTCGGAATTCGCGTAGGAGAGCCGTAGATAGCCTTCGCCGTGGACGCCGAAGGCGCCCCCTGACAGCGCGGCCACTCCGGCCTCCGTCAGCATGCGCTCCGCCACTTCGCTCGAGGGCCGCCCGGTGCCCGTGACGTTGGGGAAGACGTAGAAGGCGCCGCGCGGACGCGCGCACTTCACGCCCGGCAGCAGATTCAGACCATCCACGATGAGGTCGCGGCGCCGCTTGAACTCCGCCACCATGCGCGTCACCGGGGTCTGGTCGCCCTGCAGTGCGGCCACGCCCGCGAGCTGGGTGAAGGAGGCCGTACACGAGGCGGAGTTCACCATCAGGCGCGTGATGTGCTCGGCGAGGTCGACCGGCATCACGCCGTAGCCGAGGCGCCAGCCCGTCATCGCGTAGGACTTCGAGAAGCCGTCGAGCAGGATGGTCTGCCCGTGCATGCCGGGCAGACTCATGATGGACGCGAACTCGCCCTCGTAGAGGAACTGGCGGTAGATCTCGTCGGAGAGCACGGGGATCTTGCGCGCGATCGCGATCTCCGCGATGCGCTGGAGCTGGGTGCGGTCGAGCACGCCGCCCGTCGGGTTCTCGGGAGAGTTGATGATGATCAGCTTCGTGCGCGGCGACACGCTGCGCTCGAAGACGTCGAGGTCGAAGCCGAATCCGCTCTCCTCGCGCAACGGAATGGGCACGGGCCTCGCGCCCACAAAGTTGATCACGGACTCGTAGATGGGAAATCCGGGGTTGGGGTAGATGACCTCGTCACCCTCGGCGGCGAGCGCCATGATGACGAAGAACATGATCGGCTTGGCGCCCGGGGTGACCACCACCTGCTCCGGCGACACCGGCACACCACGCGTCTCGCCGATGTGCTTGGCAATGGCCTCGCGCAGCTCCGGCAGCCCCGCGGAGGGTCCGTAGTGGGTGGCGCCGGCGTCGAGCGCCTGCTTGGCGGCGTCCTTGATGTGCTTGGGCGTGTCGAAATCGGGTTCGCCGATCTCCAGGTGAACGATCGTCTTGCCCGCGCGCTCCAGTGCCTTGGCGCGCGCGAGGACCTCGAACGCCGATTCGGTGCCGAGCCGTGTCATGCGCTGGGAGACATTCATGTGGCGCATTATATCCTCGTGCCCTTCGTGGAAGTTCCTGCCGGCGTCTTCGTCATGGGCTGGGGCGCAGGCGTGCCGTCCGAGACGCCCGCGCACGAGGTCTGGGTGGACACCTTCCTCATCGCGCCCACGCCCGTGACGAACAGCGAGTACGCGCGCTACCTGCGCGCCACCGGCGCCCCCCCGCCACCTTTCTGGAGCACCCCCGGCTTCACCGCCCCCGACCAGCCCGTGGTGGCACTGTCGTGGGACGACGCCGTCGCCTTCGCGGCATGGGCGGGGGCACGCCTGCCCACCGAAGCGGAGTGGGAGAAGGCCGCGCGCGGCGGGCTGGAGGGCGCACGATTCCCCTGGGGCGACGTTCGCCCGGACGTCGGGTTCACGCGCCCGCCGCGCGTGAGAGCGACGCCCGCCAACCGGCTCGGACTGTACGCGCTCTCCGGCGTCTGCCACGAGTGGTGCGCCGACTGGTACGACGACGGCTACTACGCGCTTTCGCCGCCGCGCAGCCCGCGCGGCGCGGCCACAGGAAGCCGGCGCGTGAGCCGGGGCGGCGCCTGGCGCCACGCGGACCCCTGGAGTCCGGTGGCGCACCGCTCCTCGCTGCCGCCGCACCTGCGCTACTCCGATTACGGAGTGCGACTGGCGCGCGACCTTGCTGCCGGCACGGCGGAGGGACTACCATGACGCCGGGAGTCCCCATGGCGCGCGCTCATCGGTCGGTCTTGCGGGAAGGCATCGTCGCCGGCCTCATCGGCGCCGCCGTCGTCGCCGTGTGGTTCTTGATCTTCGACATCCTGCGCGGGCGCCCCTTCCTCACGCCCGGCCTTCTTGGCGCCACCGTGTTCCACGGTCCGAACAGCCCCGCCGGGCTCGAGCCGGCGTTCGGGCCCATCGTCGGCTACACGATCCTGCACGGCATGGCGTTTATTGCGTTCGGCGTCATCGCCGCCAGCATCATGGCCGCCAGCGAGCGCGAGCCCGCGCTCTTCATCGGCTTCGTGATCCTCTTCGCCTGCTTCGAGGCGTTCTTCTTCGGCGCGGTGGGTGCGATGGGCCGCTCCGTGCAGGGCGCCCTCGTGTGGTGGGCGGTGCTCATCGGCAACCTGCTCGCCTCCGTGGCGATGCTCTGGTACTTGTTCCGTGCCCACCGTGCGCTGCCGCGCACGCTCATCGGCTCCTGGGGCAACGTGCTGCGGGAAGGCGTGGTGGCCGGCATTCTGGGCGCCGCCACCGTGGCCCTGTGGTTCTTCGTGATCGACGCCATCCAGGGAGAGGCGCTCCGCACGCCCAAGCTTCTCGGCGCCGCCCTCTTGCGGCAGACGGATCCAATGGCCGCCGTGCTCTCCTACACCGTCGTGCACGGACTCGCGTTCATCGTCTTCGGCATCCTGGGCGCGTTCCTCATGGCGGGGGCCGAGCGCCAGCCGGTGCTGATCTTCGCGCTCGTCATCGTGTTCACTGCCTTCGAGATCTTCTTCTTCGGCGCCGTCATCATCGCCGCCTCGTGGGTGCTCGACGAGCTGGCGGGGTGGACGGTCTTCGTCGGTAACCTGCTCGCGGCGGCGGCGATGCTCGGCTACTACTTCAAGGGGCACCGCGGCCTGGCCCACAAGCTCACGTCCGCGTGGGCCGAAGACGAGTAGGCGCGCTCGCCTGCGCCTCGCTGCTGCTGGCAACGGCCGGTGGCGCGCCCGCGCAGGATGCGGGATTCGTCGAGGATGTCGTGGCGGCGATCAACAGCAAGAGCATCGAGCGTCGGAAGGCGCTCCTGCATCCGGCGTCGCTGGCGTGCCCGCGCCCGGAGCTGCTCGACGACATCTTCGCGCGGCAGGCGGCGCGCACAGTGCCCGCGGGCTATCGATGGACGACGACGTCCATCCCGCCCGGCCAGCCATTGTTGTTCGCCGACAAGTTCGATTACGCCATTCGCCCCTCGCACGAGGTGCAGATCGACTACGCGACCGCACCCACGCACAGCGTCACGCTCGTCCTGTACGTCGCGCACGACGGCCATCGCTGGCGGCAAGTACTGGGCTGCCCGACCGCCGACACCGTAGCGCAGGCGCGGGCGACCAAGGCCGCCGGCGCCAAGCGCGCGGAGCGGGTGCGCGCGCTTGTCACGGCCACGTCGCCCGAGCTACGGGAGGCGGTGCTGAAGCTCTACCGGGAGGGCCGGCGCCTGGACGCGTACAAGCACTACGAGCGCGCGTCGGGCGAGGACCTCGCCACCGCCAGGGACGTCGTCGAGCTCCTCGCGGCGCCGTGAGTCGGACCTACCAGACTGCTTCGGGGAGCGGCAATCCTTTCAGCGCGTCGGCGGGTAGTGGCTTCGGTGGGGTGACGTGCAGGCGGGAGGCGAGGTCATAGAGCTGCCGCACGTGCTGCCCCGCGTGCCAGGTCGTGCGCTCGAGCATGTCGTGGCCCGATTGGGGGCCATAGTAGACGTCGATCGTGCGCGCGTACTCATCCTCGCCCGCGCCCTCGAACCAGCCGCCCAGGCGCGCGCGCACGAGAGCGCCGTAGCGTGCGATGGCAGGGCCGTCGCGCAGGTCCTCGGGTGTTTTCTCCTGCAGCCACGTTTCGGGGAAGCGCCCGAGGTCCATCGCGTCGACGTAGGCGAGCGAGAGGCGGAAGACGTGGTACCCGAGGTCGCCCACG
>JBKKCN010000155.1:0-3288 GCA_046712525.1 Candidatus Rokuibacteriota bacterium | reverse complement strand
CACGAGCACGAGCCGCTGGTGGCGGAAGAGGGACGGACGCTCATCGTGAAGGCGGGCGGGGATGCGCGCTATCTCGTGCAGGTCGACGTCTGGCTCGATGGAGGCGGCCGCCTCGCGGAGCGGTCGTGGACGTTCCACGAAGTGTCGGCACGACTTCCGCCCGATGCGGAGGTGGCGTCGCTGGTGCAGCGCTACGCGCAGCAGTTGAGCCGGGAGCTCGACGTCGTCATCGGCAGCACCGCGGTGAGCCTGGAGGCGCGACGGCTGCCGCTACGCACGCAGGAGAGCAACCTCGCCAATTTCATCGCGGACGCCGTGCGCGCGCGCGCGCGTACCGACGTGGCGCTCATCAACGGCGGGGGCATCCGTACCGACCGCATCGTTCCCCCGGGGCCGCTGCGCAAGCGGGACATCAACGCGCTGCTGCCGTTCACCAACGTGGTGGTGACGGTCGAGATGCGCGGGCGGCAGCTGCGCGACGCTCTCGAGGAAGGCCTCGCCAACATCGAGCGCGCGGCGGGCGGCTTCCTGCAGGTGTCCGGCCTCCGCGTCGTCTACGACCCCGCGCGCCCGCCCGGCCAGCGCGTGCGGCAGGTGACGGTGGCAGGGGCGCCCCTCGATCCGGAGCGGCCGTACACCGTGGCCACCATCGACTACCTCGTGGGCGGCGGCGACGGCTTCACCGTCTTCAAGCAGACGAAGCGCCTGGTGAACGAGACCAGCGGCCCTCAGCTCTCCGACGTCGTGCTCGACGCCATCCAGGCCCGCGGCACCATCAAGCCCGAGGTCGACGGCCGCCTCACCGTCGCGCCACAGTAGTCGGCAGAGCAAGCGGGCGCCGCCTTGACAGCGCGCGTCGGGGTCAAGCACAGTGCACGTGCTTTGGAGACTGCCTGCGTTTTCATCAGGAGGAACGTCATGCGCTCACGCCTCGTGGTTGTGGTCCTCGTCGCGCTGCTCACGCTGCCGCTGCTTGCCCCGCACGCGCGTGCCCAGAACACGCTCGTGGTGAGCGTGTGGGGCGGCAACTGGAAGAACACGGTGGAGAACGTGATCGGCAAGGCGTTCACCGCCAAGACGGGCATCCCCGTCGAGTACGAAGTGGGCGGCACCATCGACCGCCTTGCCAAGGCGCGGGTGGCCAAGGGCAATCCGCTCGTCGACCTGAACTTCACCACCACGCACGTGGCGCGCCTGTACATCTCCGACGGCCTCTACGAGAAGCTCGACATGGCGAAGCTGCCCAGCACGAAGGAGATCGCGAAGGAGGCCTTCCGCAGCGACTTCCACGTGGGCACCTGGGCCTACGTCTACACGATCGTCTACCGGCCCGACCTCATCAAAGAGGACATCACCAAGTGGTCCGATCTGTGGAAGCCGTCCCTGAAGGGCAAGATCGCGCTGCCGGACTTCGACCCCTCGCACATCATCACCATCGCGGCGCTGATGGAAGGGGGCAACGAGGTCAATTGGCAGAAGGGCGAGGCCAAGCTCAAGCAGCTTAAGGACTCGGTGGCCGCCTTCTATTCGACTGACGCGCAGAGCCAGGACCTCATGAAGACGGGGCAGGGGCCGGTGC
Source organism: Candidatus Rokuibacteriota bacterium (assembly GCA_046712525.1). Lineage (GTDB taxonomy): Bacteria > Methylomirabilota > Methylomirabilia > Rokubacteriales > CSP1-6 > JBBDXO01. The sequence goes on along the minus strand of JBKKCN010000155.1, from coordinate 1,709 downwards.
AGGTCATGCTCTCCGTCAACGCGTATCACCTGCAGGAGCAGGGCATCGCAGTCAAGCTCGTGCAGCCGACGGACTACCCGGGCGTGGTCGGCATCGACACGGTGGCGGTGATGGCGGGCACCAAGAAGTCGGATGCCGCGCACCAGTTCATCAACCTGGCGCTGTCCAAGGAGATCCAGACGGAGCTGGTCAAGGCGCTGCGCGCGGGTCCCGTCAACCCGGGCGCCACCGTCGCCACGAATCTGAGAGGGCAGCCCGGCATCTTCCTCAGCACGGCGGAGTGGAAGGAGCGCGGCTACATCATGGATGACGAGGTGCGCGCGAAGAACCTGCCCGGCTGGCGGGAGTGGTTCACGGCGAACATCGTCAAGAAGTGAAGCTTCTGCTGCTGCCGGCGGTGGTGGTGCTGGGCGTCTTCGCGGCGGCGCTCGCCTCGCTCTTCCGGTGGAGCCTGCTCGAGTTCGTTCCGGGATCGCTGCAGACGGGGGGCCTCACGCTCGCCAACTTTCGTGGCGTGCTGGCCCCCCAGTATCTCGACGCGGTACGTGACACGGTGATCCTGAGCGCGATCACTACCGCGCTCACGCTCCTGTGCGCCTACCCGGTGGCGTACGTGCTCGCGCGCACGCCGTCGCGCCGTCTCCGGTCCACGCTGCTCGTCCTCACCATTGCGCCCTTCTTCACGGGGGCGATCGTGCGCACTTACGCCTGGGTGCTCGTGCTCGGCAATACCGTCGTGACGTGGCCGGTGCCGATGCTCTTCACCGAGCGCGGCGTGCTCGTGGGGCTCGTCCACTTCTCCATGCCCACCATGATCCTGATCCTCGCCGCCGCCCTCAGCCACATCGACCCCGCCTACGAGCGGGCGGCGGCGAGCCTGGGCGCGCGGCCGCTGCGGGTCTTCCGGCGCGTGACGCTGCCGCTGTCCATGCCCGGTATCGTGTCGGGCGGGCTCATCGTGTTCGCGTGGACGCTCTCCGCCTTCCCCACGCCTGAGCTGCTGGGCGGCGGCAAGGTGAAGATGATCGCCAACGTCGTGAAGGATCTCGGGCTGGACTCTTTCAACTGGCCGGGCGCGGCGGCTTTCGCCATGCTCGCGCTCGCGCTGACCCTGGCTCTGCTCGTGGCGATCGGCCGCCTGTCGGGGGGACGCGCGGCGTGATCCTGCGCGTGGCGGTGGCGGCCCTCATGGCCTTCATGACCCTGCCCACCCTGGTCGTGATCGCCGTGTCCTTCAACCCGACGGCCATCCTGTCCTTTCCGCCCGCCGGGTTCTCGTTGCGGTGGTACGAGAACGTCATCACCTATCCCCAGTTCCAGCGGGCGGCGGTGAACAGCTTGCTCGTGACGGGCGGGGCGGTGGCTCTGGCGTTGCCCGTGGGCACGCTGGCGGCGCTCGCGCTCGAGCGCGGGCGGCTGCGCGGGCGCAGCGTGTGGGCGGCGGTGCTGCTGTCACCGCTCGTCGTGCCCGGCGTCGCGGCCGGGCTCGGCTTCCTCATCCTCGCCGCCTCCCTCGGCCTGCTTCGCAGCCGCAGCGTGCTCATCGCGGCCCACGTGGCCCTCGTGCTGCCGTTCGTCGTGCGCTCCGTGTGGGTGAGCGTACGCAACCTCGATCCCGCCCTCGAGCGCGCGGCGGCGAGCCTCGGCGCCACGCCATGGCGCACGTTCCGGCGCGTGACCCTGCCGCTCCTGCGGCCCGGCCTCTTCGC
>JBKKCN010000154.1:0-6268 GCA_046712525.1 Candidatus Rokuibacteriota bacterium | reverse complement strand
ATGCTGGCGTTCTTCCACCTCGCCGACACACCGATGGGCCGGCGCGTGCTGGCGGAGGAGACACGATGACGTCCGGAACTCCGCTGAGCTTCACCGTGCGCAAGCTCGGGCACGTCGTGCTCAACGTGACCGACCTCGAGGCTTCAGTCCACTTCTACACCGACGTCCTGGGCCTGTCCGTCAGCGACCGCTATCCCGACAGCATGGTGCCCGGCGGCATGGTGTTCATGCGCTGCAACACCGATCATCACGGCGTCGCGCTCGTCGGAGGCGCCGGCAAGCTCGAGCGGAGCAGCCTCAACCACTTCGCCTTCGAGGTGCGCACGCCCGACGAGGTATTCCGCGCGCGCGCGTGGCTGCGCAAGCACGGCGTGCCGATCGTCTTCGAGGGACGCCGGCGCGCGGGCTGTCAGCTCGCCGTGGAGTTCAGGGACCCCGACGGCAACAATCTGGAGATCTACTGGGGTATCGACCAGGTCGGCACGAGCGGTTACGTGCGTCCGCCGAGCGAGTGGCGCCAGGCGCTCACCCTCGAGGAGGCCGTGGCCAATCCCGTCGCCGACCAGCGCATGCCTCCCATCGCCGGCGTCGAGTAGGCTCAGCGCGTTTGGGGGACCTGAGCGCGCGCCCACACCGCGTACAGCGGATTGTCGTCGCCCGCGGGCGAGCGGTCCTCCTCGTGCACGTCTACCCAGCCGCCCGCCGCTTCGAAGTAGGTGCGGACGAGCCCGACGTGTTGCTGGTCGGTGGTGTGGTGCCAGACGGCGACGGCCTTGGTGGGGAAGCAACGGTTGGAGAACGACACCACGAAGGGCGCGCCCGGCCGTAACACGCGGCGGACTTCTCGAAACACCAGCAGGGGATGGATCACATACTGGATGGAGACGGCGCACATGGCGCCGTCGAACTCTTCGTTGCCGAGCGGCAGCCGCGGATCACGGTTCAGGTCGTGCACGATGGCGCTCGTGAGCTGGGGATTGTCCGCCATCTCCTCCGCGTTCAACCCCACCCCCACCACTTCGCGGGCGTGAAAGCCCGCCGGGAGATGACTGCGCCAGCTACTCATGAGATCGAGCAGGCGCGCGCCGGCGGGCAGCACGTCGGCATACAGGCGGCCCAGCGCCGCGATCGCTCCCTCGTCGACGTGCACGACCCGGCGGGGAGCGACGTAGAACCGGTCGTCCGGAGACTCGTCGTCCCGCGCGTAGGCCGCCGGCGCCAGCAGGCCGTCGCCGCGCGGCGGATCGGTCAATGCGCCGCGGTGGCCTCCGGCATCCGTTCCACCTTGAGGGTGTCGTGCACGGCGGGCGAGTAGATCTCGAGGATCTCGACGTCGTCCGAGCACTCGAGCTCGTTGTGCACGATTCCGGCCGGCTGCATGACGCAGTCGCCGGCGTGGAAGGTCTTTTCGCCCTCGCCCTCGTAGACGAACTTCATCCAGCCCTTGAGGACATAGAACATCTGGAAGTCGCACTGGTGCTGGTGCAACCCGGTGGTATGCAGGTCGTGAGGCTCGGCCGCATCGCTCTTGATCCGGATGACGTGGGCGCGGAACCGCCCGTGTGTCGCGCGGTCGATGCCGAGGTCGCGGTATTCCATGAAGCTGCGCAAGCCCGTCTTGTAGACCGCGTCCTTGGCCAGGCTTGCACTGAAGAGCTGTTTGTCGTCGCTCATGACCGATTCTCCTTTGCGATGGTCTTGCCCGTCTCGATGTCGATCACATCCCGCCTGGGTCCCAGCTTCTGCATGGCCTCGAAGCCGTGCTCGACCATGTCACAGTAGAGCTCCACGCGGTTGCCGTCGGGGTCGTGGAAGTACACGCTGCGTGTCACGTTGTGCTCGATGGTGGCCTCGACGGAGATGCCGAGCTCGCGCAATTCGCGATGGGCCGCTTGCAGCTCTTCGAAGCTCCCGAGCTGCCACGCCGTGTGATGCAGGCCCGGCTGCGCCGGACCAGGCGCCTCGCCGGTGGCCCGCTGGAAAAGCGCGAGGTCGTGGTGCTGCGTGCCGAAGCTCAGGAACACCGCGCCGTGCTCCCGGTCCTCGTAGGCCAGCTTCAAGCCGAGGGCGCGGAGGTAAAAGTCCTTGGACTTCTGGGCATCACTGACTTTGAGGACGACGTGGCCGAGCTTGCGCGCTTGAATCATCCCTGTGCTCCCGCGCCATGGGCGCCTGCCGCGTTCGAGGAGAGGCCGTACCGTGGGCGCCAGTATAAACGCAACGGCGCAAGCGCGGCACCGACGGTCATCCCGTGATGGGGGTGGGGGGCGCAAGGGTCGGCAGCGTGCGCAGCTCACGGACCGGTGAGAACAGGAGCCAGACGAAGCCGAGCAGCGTCCCGAGCTGAGCGACCACCAAGGTCCACGCCAGTCCGATCACGGTGCCGAGCGCGCCGCCGGCCAGCGCCCCGATGGGCAGCGCGCCGCCGCCGAGGAATCGGATCGTCGCGTTGACGCGTCCCTGCAACCGGTCGGGCGTGATCGCCTGCCGGACGCTCACGGCGTTGACGTAGTACACGATCACCGCCATCCACTGACCGAATTCGGAGGCGACGAGCATCGCGATCGCCAACGGCGGCACCAGGATCGCGAGGGGTACCAGAAGGCCGGTCAGCCCGAAGACGAGCTGCGACAGTATCAGCATCGGGCCCGGGCCGAGCCGCCGAGTGGTTGGCCCCGCTACGAGGGCGCCCGCGAGGGAGCCGATGCCGCCCGTCGCCAGCACGAGGCCGACTCCGACGGGGCCGAGACCGAGATCGCGCGTCATGTAGAGCACGTACACGGCGAGGAACATTCGCCCGAAGAAGTTCATGGTGGCCGACGCCGCCACGAGGGCGCGGAGCAGCGGCTGGGCCAGCACCACCCGAAAGCCCTCGCGGATCTCCGTCCACACGCTCGAGCGGGCGACGGGGGCGGCAGGGGGTGGCTCGGTCGCGCGTGTGCGCGTGATGAGCCAGCCCGAAACGAGGAACGACAACGCGTCGAGCAAGACTGCGAAGGGCGCGCCGAGCACCCCGACGAGGGCGCCCCCGAAGCTCGGTCCGACGACTTGAGCGCCGGCCGCGGTGACTTCGAGTTTGGCGTTGCCGTCGACGAGGTGCTCGCGCTCGACGAGCACCGGCAGGAACGCCAGGTGGGCGACGTCGAAAAACACGTTCAGCACGCCGATGAGCAGGGCGACGATGCACAGCAGCTCGATGGTGAGAAGCCCGAGCACACTCGCGAGCGGGATGGTCAGGAGGAGGACGGCGCGGCCGACGTCGGAGGCGATGAGCACGGGCCGTCGCCGCCGGCGGTCGACCCACACGCCCGCGAAGAGACCGACGAGCAAGATGGGCGCGGTGCTGGACGCCGTCAGCAGCCCCATCTGCCACGGCGTGGCCGCCAGCGTAAGAGCGCCAATGAGAGGCAGAGCAAGGGCGGTGACCTGGGACCCGACATCCGAGATGGCGGAGGCGGTCCAGTACTTCAGGAACTCGCGATGCCGCCACAGCCCCGTGAAGCGACTATCGAGGAGCGTCACGGCTTCGCCGGGACGCTACCGAGCGATTAGGGGGCTTGGGGGACCCTTCGAGGTCCCCCATCAAATCTGATAGAGCTTGGCCACGTTGTCGCAGGTGATCTTGCGGCGCACGCTCTCGGAGAATCCGCTCAGGTTCTTGTCGAGAATCTTGCGCGAGTCGGGCCAGAGGCAGTCGGGGTGCGGATAGTCCGCGCCCCAGATGATGTTGTCTTCGCCGATGAGCGGCACGATCGGCTCCAGGAATTGATCCTGCTGGTAGGTGACGAACCCCTGGCGGCGGAAGTAGTCGCTCGGCTTCATGGAGAGGCCGAGGCCGCGCGCCCGGTCGAAGTATTCCGTGTCGAGGCGGTCGAACACGTAAGGCAGCCACGTCACGCCCGACTCGCCGAGGACGAAGTTGAACTCCGGGTACTGCTCGCACGCGCCGGAGGCGAGCAGCGAGACGAGTACTTCCATCGTGTCGAGCTGGAAGAGCGACGAGCGAACGAGGCGGTACTGGAGGTTGTACTCCTTTTCCATCTCCGGGGAGTCGGGGGCGCGGAGCGCCTTGAAACCGGTGGAGTGGAAGGAGATCGGGAATTTGCACTCGGCGGCCGCCTCCCACAGCGGATACCACCCGTGATGGTAGAGGGGGAGCGACATCCGCTTGAACGCGAGATCGCCGCCGCGCAGCCCCATCTTCGCGCAGCGGCGCACTTCGGCGGCGGCCTCGATGGGATCGTTGTTGGGGACGATGGCGAGCGGGAACACCCGGTTCGGATCAGCACGCTTGGCGAAGTCCGCCGCCCAGTCGTTGTAGATGCCATCGCACCACGCGCGCAGATTGCCGTCCGCGATCATCTCGTTGATCATCAGGCAGCCGTAGATGATCTCGGCGTCGACGCCGTCGCGGTCGAGATCGGCGATGCGCATCTCGGGCGTGGTGGGTCGCGGCGTCGCGCCCGGCCGGTAGTCCCAGTCGAACCCGAGGTCCTTCATCACGTCGATGCGCGCCAGCGTGCCCTGCGCATACTTCAGGAACCCAGGGCCGACGCCGTTCCACATGCCCTTGTCCTGCGCCTCCACGAACCAGTGGCAGCCGTCTTCCAGCTCCTCGACCCTCGGCGCGAGGAGCCGCCACTTCGCGGGTGGATTGGCCCAGAGGTCGGGCGGGCAGTAGGTGAGGTCGATGTGGTTGTCGCCGGAGATGAGCCGCTGCTCCATGGCCGTGCTCCTATTTCGCTTTCGTATGGGTGCGGACGAAATTCTGGACGTGCTTCCACGCGTCAGTTGAGGCGTCCTTGAACTCCTCGTACTTCCGGTCGAAGAAGCTGTGGGGAGCGCCGGGGTACACGTGCTCCTCGTGCGCGACGTTCGCCTTCTTCAGCGCCTCCGCGAATGCCTTGCGATCGGCCTCGGGAATGCCCTCGTCGGCGCCACCATAGATCGACAGCACGGGCGCCTTGAACCGCGACGCGGCGTCGATGGGCTTGGGCCGGTCGGGCCAGCGCTTGAGCCCGAGGGGCCAGCCATAGAAGGCGATCACGCCCGCGTAGCCGAGATCGGTGCTGGCCTGCAGATACGAGACGGCGCCGCCGAAGCAGAAGCCCACCGAGAAGAGCGACCGCACGGCGCCGCCGTCCTTGCCGCGCAGGTAGGCCGCGCAGGCCGCGATGTCGGCCTGGACCGTCTCCGGCTTCGTGGCGGTCACGTGATCGAGATACTGGAAGCTGTCGCTGCGATCGTCGCTGGGGGCCGTGCGCGCGAAGAAGTCGAAGGCCACGGAGTCGACGCCGACCTCCGCGAAGCGCTCGGCAAGCGCCTTGTAGTACGGGTGCAGGCCGCGGACGTCGGGGATGACGATCATGCCGGCGCCCGTCGGCTTGGTGGCCCGCGCCCCGTACGCCATGACCTTCGTGCCGTCCGACGACGTGAGCCGGAAGTCCTTGCCGCCGTCCGAGCCGCCGGCGATCTGGCGAATGGGTGGATAGGAATCGTTATCGACGCACATGCGTGCCTCCGTTGGCGAGGACCGCCGCGGCCTGTTTCTCCACCGCGGTCCCCTGGAAGAAGTTCGGGTTGACCTCGCCCCAGAAGCGCACGGCGTTCGCGAACATGAAGTCGCGGAAGTCGACGTCGTTGATCAGCCCGTGCTCGACCAGCTCGTACGCCTCGGGCACGACCGCGGTCATGTCCGGCACGTCGAAGTGGCCGATGTCGGAGCTGAAGATCGCGTTGAGCCGGGCGCGCATCGGGTTGGCGCGGTCGTTGAATGCCCACGCGTTGGCGGGGTCATCCGCCTCGCAGCCAAAGTAGAAGCGCGGGACGAACAGATCCTTGATGTCCTGCTTCGTCTCGATCTTGCATCGGAAGTAATCGTCGGGGTCTTCGACGCCGCCGTTCAGCGCGGAGTTCGAGTCGCCTTCCAGCGCTTCGCCCCTGCGCACGGCCTCCACCATGGCGGGGCGGCCGTACTTCTCGGTGTATTGCAGGAGCGCCGCCACGTTCAGCTTGCTCGGGTGCGTGCTCTGGATCGCCTCACCGTTGCGCTTGTCCCAGTGCCCGATGAGGTCGGCGTAGAGCATGCACGCCCAGCCCACGCCACCCTCGAGAAACGCGAAGTTGAGGTCGGGGAAGCGGCGGGTGACGCCGCCGAAGAAGAGCGCCTTCGCCACCGCGTGGCCGGCGGAGGCGAAGTGGCCGATGTGGTTGTAGCAGAAGTTCGACGGCGAGTTGCGGAGCAGGATGGAGCGCGCTCCGTTGTGGA
>JBKKCN010000153.1:0-7060 GCA_046712525.1 Candidatus Rokuibacteriota bacterium | reverse complement strand
GCGCGCTCGAATTGCCCGCGCGACGCCCACACCAGCCCCGTGAGGCTCCACGCGATGGCTTCGCTGTACGGATGCTTGCTCGTCTCGGCGACGGCACGGGCGCGGTCGGCGGCGGCGTCGGCGCCGTCGAAGTCCCCGAGGTCGGCGAGCGCAAAGGCGCGCCATGCCCACGCGGCCACGGTGGAGGTCGGGGACGCCTCGACCTCGGAGGCGGCGAGCGCGCCGAACACCTCGGCGGCCTGCGCGCTCTCGCCGCGCGCGTGAAGGCTGTGTCCGACGTAGCGCCGCACGAGCGTGGCGAGGCCGCGGTCGCCGGTGCGCTCGGCCACCGCCAGGCAGCGCGTGCCGTAATCCATCGCGGTCTCCTGCTCGCCGCGAAGGTAGTGATAGTTGATGAGGTAGCTGTAGACGCGCGCGAGCCGCGTTTCGTCCCCGAGCCGCTCCGCGAGAGCCTCGGCGTCCTTGGAGAGCGTGACGATCGCGTCCAGCCGTCCAAGCTGCAGCAGCGCCGGGCGCATGTCGAGCCGGAGATCGATGGCGAGGGCGAGCGTGTCCGGCGTTTCGGGCAGATGGCAGAGCGCTGTCACCGCTTCCTCGAAGAAGGTCACCGCCTCCTTGTTCGCGCAGTGGGCGGAGGCACGCTCGGCCGCTTCGCGCAGGTAGGTGACGGCGTCCCCCCAGCGCTCGGCGCGAGTGGCGTGGAAGGCCAGGCGTTCCACCTGCTCGGCGAGCCGCCCCTCGAGCGCGGTCACCACTGCCGCGTGCAGGCTGCGCCGGCGCTCTTTGAGCAGGCCGGCGTAGGCGACATCCTGCGTGAGCGCCTGCTTGAACGAGTAGGCGAGGTCCGGGAAGAGCCGCGCGGTGCGCAGGAATCCCGCCGCTTCGAGCGCGACCAGCTCCGGCGCCAGCTCCGACGCCGGCAGCGTGCTCACCGCTTCCAGCAGTGCCACGGGGATGTCGAGCCCGATGACGGCCGCCGTCTGGAGCAGGTGCTTGCCCGCCGGGGGCAGGCGATCGATGCGCGCAGCGACCACCGACTGCACGCGGTCGGCGATGCGGATGGTCGTGTCGGGCACGCCGAGATGATGGTCGCCGCGCACGCCGATGAGCACGCCCGTCTCCACGAGCGCCTGCACGCTCTCCTCGAGGAAGAAGGGGTTGCCGTCCGTATGCGCGATGAGCCGTGTCTTGAGCGGCTGCAGCGCGGGATCGGCTCCGAGAAGGCCATCCAGCAGCGCCTGCGCGGTGTCCTGGCTGAGGGGATCCAGGCGCAGGTCCGTCACGGGCGCGCCCTGCGGCCATTCGTGACGGTACTCCGGGCGAGCCGTGATGACGATCAACACGGCCGCCTCCGCGGTGCCCGCCACGAGGCTGTCGAGCAGCGACTCGGTCTCCGAGTCGAACCAGTGCAGGTTCTCGAATACCAGCAGCAGCGGCTGGCGACCGCTCTCCGCGAGCAGGAGGTCCTTGACCGCCTTGAAGATACGCTGCCGCGCCTCGATCGGCGGCAGCGCCGCCCACGCGGTGTCGTCCGTGTTGAGGTTCCCGATGGCGAGGAGGGCGGCGGCCGCCGAGGCGAGGGCGGGGTCGAGCGCCACCAGCGTCCCCGTGATCTTTTCTCGGATGCGCCGCGGCTCGTCGGCGTCGTCGATCTCGAAGTACGCGTTGAGCAGCTCGCGCATCGGCAGGTACGGGGTGGCGGCGCCGTACGACACGCCGTTGGCTTCCAGCGAGCGCCATCCCTGCGTCGCGCTCGAGTGGGCGAACTCCCACAGCAGGCGCGACTTACCGACGCCGGGGTCGCCCGCGATCATGACCACCTGCCCACGGCCCTGCGCGGCGCGGTTGGCCGCTTCGTGGAGCGTGGCGAGCTCGGCGCTGCGTCCGAGCATGCGGCTCACGCCACGGGCGGAGGTGGCACGCAGCTGCGACTGCACGGGGGTGGCGCGCCGCAGCTCGTACACCTCCACCGGATCCTTGAGCCCCTTGACCGGCACCGGCCCGTACGGATCGGCCTCCATGTATCGCTCGGCGAGGCGCCAGGTGGCGGCCGTGATGAGCGTGGTGCCCGGGCGCGCGAGCTGCTCCATGCGCGCGGCGAGGTGAGTGGTCTGGCCCACCGCGGTGTAGTCCATCTGCAGATCGCTGCCGATGGAGCGCACGACCACCTCGCCGGAATTGACGCCGACGCGGATCTGCACGTCGATGCCGTCGCGGCGGCGCAGCGCCTCGGAGTCGCGCGCGACCATCTTGTGGATATGCAGGGCGGCGTAGCACGCGCGCACCGCGTGGTCCTCGTGCGCTACGGGGGCGCCGAAGAGGGCCATGATGCCGTCGCCCATCACCTGGTTCACGGTGCCCTCGAAGCGGTGCACGGCTTCCATCAGCCGCTCCAGCACGGCGTCCAGGAGCGCGCGCGCGTCCTCCGGATCGCGGCCGGCGAGCAGTTCCAGCGAACCCTTGAGGTCCGCGAAGAGGACGGTGACTTGCTTGCGCTCGCCGGGGAGGGCGGTGGGCGCATTCGTGATGCGGCGGGCAAGATGGCCGGGGGTGTACGAGACCGGTGTCGCGTCCAGGCGGGTACCGCACTCGCTGCAGAACTTCGCGCCGGGTGCATTATCCTGCCGGCACTGACCACACCGCATTGTCGACTCTCCGGCTATCAACGATCCGGGGACGCCCCGGACCCCGCCACAGTAGCCGACGCCCCGGGAGGGGTCAAGCGCCGCGGGCGGCCGCGCTTGCGCGAGTCGTGAGGGGGGTGGTAGCGTGACGGCCATCCAGGAGGCTTATTATGGCTGCGACGCTCACCTCACGACGGATCAAGGTCAACGACACCACCGAAGCGATGGAGCTGTGCTTCGAGCGCGGCTGGACCGACGGCCTTCCCGTGGTTCCCCCCACCGAGCCCGCGGTGCGCGCCATGCTGGAGGCGGCGCGCCTCGATCCCAAGGCGCAGGTGGCGTGGATCGCCCACCGCGCCGTCTCCGTCACCGCGGAGAAAGTGGCGATCAACGCCGTCATGGCGGGCTGCAAGCCGGAGTACATGCCGGTGGTGGTGGCGGCGGTGGAGGGCATCGGCGACCCGCGCTGGAGCTATCACGGGCCGGGCACCTCGACGGGGGGTGCGGGCGTGCTCATGGTGGTCAACGGCCCCGTGGCGCGCGAGCTCGACATCAACGCGGGCGACAACCTCTTCGGCCCCGGCTGGCGCGCCAACGCCACCATCGGCCGCGCCGTGCGCCTGGTGATGCGCAACGTGTGCGGCTCGCGCCCGGGCACGCTCGACCGCGGGACGCTCGGCCATCCCGGCAAGCTGTCGTACGTCATCGCGGAGAACGAGACGGAGAGCCCGTGGACACCGCTGCACGCCGAGCGCGGCTTCCGTCCCGACCAGAGCACGGTCACCGTGATGGCGGCGGACGCCCCGCACCAGTTCTACAACCAGCTCTCGAGCACGGCGGCGGGCATTCTCACCACGCTCGCCGACGATATGCGCATCTCCGGCAACGTGATGGGCCAATCGCAGTACGTGATCGTGATCGCGGGCGAGCACATGCGCACGATCGCCAAGGACGGTTGGGGCAAGAAGGAGATCCGCCAGTTCGTGTGGGAGCACACGCAGAACTCCCACGCCCATCTGAAGAAGACGCAGCGCATGTCCGGCGCGGCGCAGCCGGGCGACGAGACGACGATGCGGCCCCTGCTCGCCTCACCGGACGACATCCTGGTGGTGGCGGCGGGCGGGCGCGCGGGCGCCTTCTCGGCGTACATTCCCGGCTGGGGGAGCGCGAAGGCATCGCAGGCGGTCACCAAGGAGATCAAGCGCTGAGCGTCGTGCGGTGGGGCGGGCTGGGCGCGGCGGCTGTCATGCTGCTCCCGGCCGCCGCGCCTGCCGCGCCGCCGGCGTATTGCAACGGGCAGACGATCACCACCGATTCGGGCCTCCACTACTATCCCAACGGTCAGCGCGTGGTGGACGGCTTCGGAAAGCAGTACTACCCGAACGGCACGCGCGTCACGAACGACTACGGCGACGAGATCCGGTATTCCAACGGCTCGCGTGTCCGCACCATGGCCGGCGAGGTGCTCTTCCCGAATGGGGCGACGGTGAAGGGATCGTCGGGCTCCGGCCGGTATCCTACCGGGCGCGGCGCCCGCGACGCGGGTGGCCGCTGCGTGTACGAGACCGGCGTCGACATGATGCCGTGCCAGCCGCTCGTGTCCCTCCGGGAGCGGCTCGCAGGGGGCGAGACGGTGGCGTACGAGCTGGACATCACGACGGGAACGATCGACCTCAGCCATGTCCGCTTCCGGTTTCCGTCCGATCGGGTCGTGACCGGCCTGTCGGCCAACCTGGTCTCCGGAGAGATCGACCGGCAGAGTATCGCGGTGACCTGCCTGTCGGGTGCCCGGTAACGGCAGCCCACGGAGTACAATCCGCCGCAGACGCTGTGCACCGAGAGGAGAAGATCATGGAGATTCTGGATCCCACCACGGAGGCGGCGACGCAGCAGGCGATCGCGTACGCGCCCCGGCCACGCTCGCTGGAAGGCAAGCGCGTGGCGCTCATCGAGAACACGAAGTTCAACTCCGACCGCCTCATGCTCAAGATCGGCGACATCTTGAAGGCGGAGTACGGCGTGGCGGAGACGCGGCTGTTCCGCAAGCACAACTCGAGCGTGCCCGCCCACGACGAGATCATCGAGGAGATGAAGAAGACCAGCGACCTCATGGTCGCCGGCGTCGGCGACTGAGGGTCGTGCTCGTCGGGCAGTGTGCTCGACGGAATCCTGCTGGAGAAGCACGGTCTTCCTTCGGCGTCGATCGTGACGGACGTCTTCGAAGTGACCGGGCGCGCGATGGCCGAGCAGTGGGGGCAGCCGCACTACAAGTTCCTGTCCATGCCCCATCCCATCGCCAATCTGACGGAGGCGCAGCTCGATCAGCGGGCGCGCGAGATCACCCCCGAAGTGGTGAAGCTGCTCCTTCAGGGCCAGGAATAACGTTTCAGCCGCCGTGGTGGGCGCGTAACCGCCACCTGCAGACCATGTGGGGACCGCTCCTCCGCCGCCGCCGGGTGCGGCGGCGGCAGGAGCGCCTGCAAACCGCCGACGGTGACTTCGTCGATCTGGACTGGCTGCAGGCCCCTGCCCCCGCCCACGCGCCCATCCTGCTCATCCTCCACGGCCTCGAGGGCTCCGCGAGCTCCCACTACGCGCTCGGTCTGCAGGCGGCGGCGGGGGAGCGGGGCTGGCGTGCGGTCACGCTCAACTTCCGCTCCTGCAGCGGTGAGCCCAACCGCCTGCCGCGCTTTTATCACTCCGGCGACACCGCGGACCTCGACGACGTGGTGCGCGTGATCGTGGCCCGGTATCCCGCCGCGTCCATAGGCGCGGTGGGCGTCTCGCTCGGCGGCAACGTGCTGCTGAAGTGGCTCGGGGAGCACGGGGAGGCGCTGCCCGCGCAGGTCGTGGGCGCCGTGGGTATCTCGGTCCCGTTCGATCTCGAAGCGTGCGCGCGGGTGCTCGACCGCGGGGTGCCGAAGGCTCTGTACACGTCGAACTTCCTGCGGACGCTGCGGCGGAAGGTGCGCGCGAAGGCGAAGACGTACCCCGGCTTCGTGGACGTGAAGGCCGCGCTGCGCGCCCGCACCTTCGCCGATTACGACCGCATCGTCACCGCGCCCCTGCACGGCTTCACCGACGAGCGCGATTACTGGCACCGCTCGAGCAGCGGTCCCTTCCTCGCTCACATCCGTCGCCCCGTGCTGCTCATCAACGCCCTGGACGACCCCTTCATCCCCGTCGCCTCGTTGCCCGCGGCGGCCGCGCTGCCGCCCGGCATCCAGACGGAGTTCACCCCGCACGGCGGGCACGCCGGTTTTCTGGAGGGCACCGTGCCCTGGCGTCCCCGCTCATGGGCGGAAGCGCGGGCCGTGGACTTCCTCGACCCCCTGCTCACCGGCGGAGCGCGTCGCTAGTGCCGATCAAGAACGAGATCACGCCCACGGTGTACTCCATGCTCGAAGCCCTCACCGTCTTCAAGGACCGCAAAGAGCTGTCGGCGCGTATCGAGGGCGGCGCCGACGAGTTCAACGCGCTGCTCTCGAGCGCGCGGCAGTCGTTTCCCGACTCCACCGTCGTGCAGCGGATCGCGCCCCTGAGCGCCAAGGACCCCGTCATCGTGCTCGTGGCGCGCCTGGCGGTGCTCAAGTCGGGTCTCGACTCCGAGCTCATCCGCCTCAACCGCGGCCACGTGCTGGGTCAGGGCTTCCGGTAGCGTCGCGGCAAGTTCACCGTCCACACGACGTCGTAGCCTTTTACCCGCCGTCGCCCGCGGTTATGATGACGGCCATGCACCGGGACGCGTACGGCCTCGAGATCACCAGCGACTCCGACCGCGCGCGGCAGACGTACGACCGTGCCGTGCGCGCGCTGCTCGGCTGGGAAGCCGGCACGCTCGAGCTCTTCCGCGAGGCCACCACGCACGATCCCGGACTGGCGCTCGCGCACTCCGGTGCCGCCGTGTGCCTGTTTCTCGAAGAACGGTTCGGGGAGGCGCGCGCCGCCACCGACACGGCGCGGGCGGCGGTGGCGGGCCAGAGCGCGCGTGAGCGCGGGCACGTGGAAGCGCTCGCGCTGTGGACGAGCGGCAACCTCGTGGAGGCCGAGCGTCACCTGCGCGCGCACCTGGCCGCCTTCCCCCGTGACATCGTCGTGGTGCAGCGGCTCTACATGCTCTGGTTCTGGCAGGGGCGGTTTCCCGAGATGCTGGAGCTGACGACGGCCATGGTGCCACACTACCCGGGCAATTCGTTCGTACTGGGCCTGCACGCGTTCGCGCTCGAAGAGGCGGACCGGTGTCCGGAGGCCACGCGCACCGCGGAGGCGGCGCTGGCCCTCGACCCCAGCGACGCCTGGGCCGTGCACGCGCTCGCTCACGCGCTCTATGAAGCGGCGGACTTCGACGGAGGCGTCACGCGACTGCCGCCCGCCATCCATCCCTGCCGCGGCCTCGGCTGGTTCAAGAACCATCTCTACTGGCATCTCGCCCTCCT
>JBKKCN010000152.1:0-6444 GCA_046712525.1 Candidatus Rokuibacteriota bacterium | reverse complement strand
GTGAGATAGGCGCCCGCATCGCCGGGGAAGTAGGTGGGAATGGGCAGGCGGCCCAGATCCACGTCGGCACCGCGCACCACGTGCGTCCGAAAGGGAGGATCGGGGACGACGACAGGCTTGATGACGTCCTTGATCCGGCGCGCGTACTCGAGGGCGAGGCCGCTCTCGGGCACGTCGAGGGCGAAGGCGAGAGCACGGCGACTGGCCACCACGTTGCAGATGATGGGGATGTCCGAGCCGTGCACTCGCTCGAAGAGCAGGATCGGGTAGCGACGGCGCCGCTCGTACTCCAGCACCACCGCCATCACGTCGTACTCGGTCGACACGGGCTCGGTGACGCGCACCACCTCGCCCGGAAAGGCGCGGCCGTACGCGTCGACGAAGGCGCGGACGGACTGGCGCGAGGCCGTCATTTCAGCGGCGCCACCACCACGTCCGTCGGCTTGCCTTGCAGGAAGTTTTCGACGTTCTGCACGGCGCGCAGCAGGCCGTCGCGGATGACTTCCGCCGTCTGTCCCGCGTTATGCGGCGAGAGCACCACGTTGTCGAGGGCGAGGATGGCGTCGCCGGGCTTGAGGGGCTCGTCGTGGAAGACGTCGAGGCCGGCCCCCGCGATGCGCTTGGTCGTGAGCGCCTCCAGCAGCGCGTCGCGCTCCACGAGGGCGCCGCGGCCCGTGTTGACGAGGAACGCGGTGCGCTTCATGAGCCCGAGCTCGCGCCGGCCCAGGAATCCGCGGGTCTCGGGGGAGAGCCGGATGTGCAGGGTGACGAAGTCCGCCTGGGCGATGATCTCGTCCTTCGAGGCGGCACGGGCGCCGAGGCTCGCGATGCGCGCGGCGTCGCCTCGCGCGCTCCACGCGAGCACGTCCATGCCGAGCGCGCGCGCGAGGGTGATGACACGGGCGCCGATGGTGCCGGTGCCGAACACCCCGAGCGTCTTGCCCAGGCACTGCGTGAGCAGCTCGCGCGGCCACGCGCCGCCGCGCATCTCGCGGTCGAGCCTCGGGATGCGCCGGCCGACGGCGAGCATGAGCGCGATGGTGTGCTCGGCGACGGCGAAGGCGTTGACGCCGGGGGTGTTGCACACGGTCACGCCGTGCCGGCCCGCGGCGTCGAGGTCGATGTTGTCGGTGCCGGTGCCCCAGATGGAGACCATCTTGAGGTTCTTACAGGCAGCGAAGACGCCGTCGGTGAAGCGCGCGTGGGCGCGGATGTTGATGGCCACGCGCGCGCGGTCGATGCGCTTGATCAGCTCCGCTTCCTCGTCCGCCCCGCGGGCGGGATAGACGCGGGTGTCGCCGAGCTGCTGGCAACGCGTGTGGGCGGCGGTCTTGTCGAACACGCTCGGGAAATCATCGGGCACGACGATGAGCGGATCGGCCACGCGGGTGACCCCTAGGTCGCGTTCGCGAAGCTGGCCTGGGCGGCGGCCACGCCCGCGCCGGGCTCGCACTTGTAACCGAGGTCGCGCAGCGCCAGCTCGAGCGCGGACAGCGTGGGCAGCACGTACTGCGGGCTCGCCGTGATGCCCATCGTCCCGATGCGCAGCGTGGTGGTGCGGATCTTGTCGAGGCCGGTGCCGATGAGGATTCCGTACTGGTGGCGCATGCGCGTGACCACGGCGGCGGGGTCGATGTCCTTCGGCGTCTTGATGCACGACACCGTGTTGGACGCGAGCGTGGGATCGGGGAACATCTCGAGGCCCATCGCCTGGGCGCCCGCGCGCAAGGCGGCGCCCGACACGGCGTGCCGGTGCACGCGGTTGGCGAGGCCTTCTTCGAGGATGAGCCGCACCGCCACGCCCATGGCGGCGGTGAGGTGCGTGGGGATGGAGACGGGCTGCCGCCGCGGGGCGCCATCGGCCACCTTGCCGCCGCGGGAGGCGGGGATCCACCACTCCTTCCAGCGCAGCAGGTCGTAGACGTAGCTGCCCGCCTTCTTCTTGCGCTGCTCCATCGCCTCGAAGGCCCGGGGGCTCACGGAGACGAGGGCGAGGCCGAGCGGCGCCGCCAGGCACTTCTGCGAGCCCGTCATGTTCAGATCCACGCCCCACTCGTCGGTGCGCACGTCGAGGCCCGCGATGGAGGACACGGTGTCGAGCAGGAAGAGCGCGCCCAGCGAGCGGGCGAGCTTGCCCACCTCGGCGGCGGGATACGTGGTGCCCGTGGACGTCTCGTTGTGCACGAGGGTGATGACCTTCGGCCGCACGCGCTCGGCTTCGCGCTGCAGGCGGTCCATGTCGAGGCGCGCGCCCCACTCCACCGGGAACTCCGTGAGGTCGGCTCCCACGCGGCCCATGATCTCGCGCATGAGGACGCCGAACTGCCCAGCGCCGATGACGAGGACCTTATCGCCCGGCTCGATCACGGAGAGCGCGCCTGCCTCCAGCGCTGTCCGTCCGGAGCCCGGCATCAGGATCACTTCGCCCTTCGTCTGGAACACGTCACGCAGCGCGAGCGTCGTCGGCTCCAGCACCGTCTCGTCGAAGCCCTTGTCGTACTGGATGGACGGCGGCTGGTTCATGGCCTGGATGACGGGGAACGGCAGCTCCGTGGGGCCGGGGATCATGAGCAAGGGACGGGTCTGCACCTGGGTCCAGTTAATCGTGGGCGGCACTATTTGTCTCCTCAGCGGCAGGGTGCCGTCATCTTAGCATCAGTGGCCGGAGCCGGGCGCCTCGGCCACGGGGCCCAGGCGGTGAATGAAGTACAGGTTGCGCGCGTACACCACGAGGCCGGAGGCCTGTCCGATGATGAAGACGGGATCGCGGCGGTACACCGCGTACGCGAGCATGATGATGCCGCCGCCGAGCGAGAAGTACCAGAAGCCCACGGGGACCACCGACTCCTTCTTCCGCTCGGAGGCGATCCATTGCACGAGGAAGCGCCCGAAAAACAGGGCCTGGCCGGCCAAGCCTACGCCCAGCCAGATGTGCTCCGTGCTCATGGGTCCGGAGAGTCTAGGAGGCTCTCTCGAACATCGCGCGAAGGACGTTGAACGCCTTGCGAATGTCCTCGGGCCGCCGGCGCCCCGAGACGAGGGCGAAGATCTTCTCCGCGTCCTCGCTGGGAACGGTCGCTTCCTTGGCCGCTCGCACGTCCGTCAAATCGCGGAGCGGGATCTCGAGCGCGACCGACACGCGGTACAGGCTGTCGATCGAGATCGACTTCTCTCCGCGCTCCACTTCACCGATAAACTTTCCGCTGAGCCCGGAGCGGTCTCCCAGTTTTTCCTGGCTCAGTGATCGCTGCTTGCGCAGCGCGCGCAGACGCTGTCCGAGGAACTTCCTGACATGCTTCACGGCTCGTTCGCCCACTTTAGTGTCGCCTCTCGAGGTTATCCACGTTCGCCGCCAGCCGGCCTGGGGTCAAGGCCCTCAGGGTAACACGGACTCCGGGGTCCCCGCCGCGGTGGGTGGCTGGCTCACGGCACGTCCACTTCCACGAAGCCCTCCCGCACGCGCGTGGCGTAGACGGCCACGGAGAGATCGGTGTCGACACGGCAGGCGCCGGTGGTGAGGTCGAAGTCGAAGCCGTGCCACGGGCAGACGACGGCGGTGCCTTCGAGCCAGCCCTCGGCGAGGGGGCCGTCCTCGTGCGGGCACACGGCGCTGCACGCGTAGAAGCGTCCGCCCCCCGCGTTGAAGACGGCGAGGGCGAGGCCCTCGTGCTCCACCAGGGTGCCCTGACCCACGGTGATCTCGCTCACCGTCGCCACCGGCAGGAAGGTCATCAGCGCGCGCGCGCCTTGAGCGCGTCGTTGATCACGCTGCGGAAATTCTCCACGGGATGCGCCCCCACGAGCTTCTCGCCGTTGATGAAGAAGGTGGGGGTGCCGCGCACGCCCGCCGCGCGGCCCTCCGCGGCGTCCGCGTCCACGGCGGCGCTGAAGCGACGCTCGTCCAGACAGCGCGTGAAGGGCGCGCGCTCGAGGCCTACCTCGATGGCGTACTGCACGAGCTCGTCACGCGCGAAGCGCGGCTGGTTGGTGAAGAGCCGGTCGTGGTAGGGCCAGAACTTGCCGAGGGCGCCCGCGCAGCGCGCCGCCTCGGCGGCGGGCCGGGCGCGGTCGTGCGAGGCGAGCGGGAAGTCCTTGAAGACGAGCCGCACCTTGCCCGGGAACTCCTTGAGCACCTCGTCCAGCGACCGCTGGACGCGCTGGCAGTGCGGTCACTGGTAATCTGAGAACTCCACGATCGTCACGGGGGCGGCGGGGGCGCCCTTGGTCATGACGGGATCGAGCATGAAATCGGGCGACGAGGTGTGCGCCCACGCGCCCGGCACCAACACCACGAGCAGCAAGACGGCGACACGAAGGCGGTTCATCGCGGGAGAGTACCATGGGATTCCTGCTCCGGGTCATCGTCAACGCCGCCACCATCGCGCTTGCCGCGCACTTCGTGCCGGGCATCATCCTGGACGGCGTCATGCCCGCCCTCATCGCGGGCCTGGTCCTGGGCATCATCAACGCGGTGGTGCGGCCGGTCTTCGTCGTGCTGACCTTTCCGCTCACGCTCGTGACGCTCGGCCTCTTCCTGTTCGTCCTCAACGCGTTCTGCCTCTGGCTCACCGCGCTCTTCGTGCCCGGCTTCACCATCACCGGCTTCTGGCCCGCGTTCCTGGGCGCGCTGATCATCTCGATCGTGAGCTGGCTGCTCTCCCGCTTCGTCACCGACCGCCGGGCGAGCGCGTCATCCTCACGCTGAGCGACCAGTTCGCCCTCAACACGGACACGAACCTCATCGCGGCCGAGCGCGTGTCGACGGGAAGCGGCGGGGGCTGGAGCAATACGATCACGCCCGGCGTCACCCGGCAGATCGACCCCCTCACGCAGCTGCGCACCACGGGCTCGTACACGATGCAGCGCTTCGACGACGAGGAGCAGGCGGAGTCGGACGTCTTCCGCTTCGACACGACGCTGGAGCGCGTGCTCGCCCCGCGCCCACCATCACCCTCGCCCTCAGCGGAGGGGCCGATGTTCGTGGAGCAGGGCGACGACACCTACGTCACGCCGGCGGTGACGGCGAGCTACCGGCAGGCGCTGGCCTTCGGATCCGTGTCCGCGTTCTACGACCGGAACATCAGCACCGCGGGCGGCCTCGGGGGCACGACGATCAATCAGACCTTCGGCGCCAGCCTGGACGTGAGCACGCTGCGCCGCGGGCTCGCCCTGACCTTCGCGCCGCAATACACGATGGTGCAGACGCATACGGACGATCGGATCGACGTGCGCTCCCTGATCCTGCCCTTCACCGCCACCTACCGCTTCAACGAGTGGGTGGCCGCGGTGGCCTCGTACCAGTTCTTCCTGCAGCGCTCCGACTCCACGCTGCGCACCGAATCCGGCTCCACGCTCGCCGCCGACGCCGACCAGAACCGCATCTTCGTCGGCCTCCAGTTCGGCTCCCCCTTCCGCTTCGACTCCCCCTTCCGCTAGTCAGTCCCCGCCGTTCGCGGCGGCATTTTCGTGAACGGAATTACTCTGCGCCGCTGCACAAGCTTGCTCGACATTCCAGATTCTCGCGACCTTGGCGGTTCCGAGAGTGACGGCGGTTGCGGGGAAAATGCATCGAGAAGCAGGTACCTGCGGCGCTTTGCAGGGGCTTGGCACTACCTTTGCTTTTGAGTCGTGCAGGCCGGCGGCGCACGCCGACTGACGATGAGACCAAGAGAGCGACGTACGCGGACGGCAAAAAGAATGCGCAGGGCTGACCGGGCCATGCCGGCTCCGCCCCCTGACCTTTGCCGGTCCTTCGCACCAAAGGAGAGCTACTCCATGAGCATCCGACGTCTTCTTGCGGCCGTCGTAATCTGCACCGGGATGATCGTTCTCTGCCACTCTGCGGCCTTCGCGCAGGGGAACCCGCTCTTCGCCGTGCTGCTGGGGGGCAGTGAGGTGAGCCCCGGCGGGCAGGCGAATGCCGGGGACCCGACGGCGTTCGGCTCCGCCACGGTGATCTTCCGCGGGACGGACACGATCTGCTACGCGATTCTGGTGAGCGGCTTCGATACCACCACGGGGGCGCACATCCACGCGGCGAAAGCCGGCCTCAACGGCCCCGGGCGCGTGAGCCTCGACGCGCCGCAGAACGACGCCGGCGGCATCACCGGGGATCCAGGCACGTCGAGCGGCTGTATCACCAATACAAGTCTGGCGTTCGCGGCGACGATCAGGAGCATCAAGGCCAACCCGACCTCGTTCTACATCAACGTCCACTCGGTCGCGTTCCCCAACGGCGGCCTGCGAGGCCAGCTGTTCTAGTGTGATGGGGGGCGCTTGAGTACATGGGGGGCTCTTCGAGGCCCCCCATGTACTCAGGCCGCGCGGCCGGAGTCCTCGCTGAGGGCGGTGATGATGTAGGTACCCGACTTCTCGTCGCGCTCCAGCGTGACCACCTTGTTCTTGGCCGCCTCTTCCAGCAGCTTCGAGAAGGTGGAGTAGCCG
>JBKKCN010000151.1:0-3653 GCA_046712525.1 Candidatus Rokuibacteriota bacterium | reverse complement strand
GGGGAGGTCCTGGCAGCGCCGGCCGCCGACGGCGGGCGCGGGCGTCTCCTCCTGCGGCACGGCGCCTCCCTGGCGCGCGCGCGAGTCTCTCGCGAGGTGGCGCTGCGGGCGCGGCGTGCCGGGGGCGGCATGGTCGACCCTCGCATGGCGGCGGCGGTCGCCCGCGACACCATCGTGGACGCGGCGGCGGGCGCGCTCACCGTACGCGTGCGCCTGGTACAGTGGGCCGCCGTGGCCGTGGCGGGCCTGCTCGCGCTGGCGCTGGCCGCGATGGTGATGCGAGCACCATCAGCGTAGCGCCGGCACCCCGGCGAGAGGTATTCTGAGGCACACGACCTGAGGAGGATTGGTACTCATGCCTGCAACGCTTCGACTGCCGCGCGCCGACGGAAGCCTGACGTCCTACACGCTCACCGGCCAGCCCGCGATCACCGCGCCTGCGGGGCCGATCAGGAGCCGGGTGGCCTTCGCGGCCGTGCACATCGTCGCCGACCCGCGTGCGGCCATCAATCCCACGCTCGACGTCGCCCTCGACTGGGACGCCACCCTTGCGTACCGGCGCTACCTCTATTCGCTCGGCCTCGCCGTCTCCGAAGCGATGGACACCTCGCAGCGTGGCATGGGATTTCCGTGGAAGGACGCCAAGGAGCTGATCAAGCGCGCGGTGGCGGACGCTAAGACGATCCCCGGCGCGGTGATCGCCTCCGGTGCCGGCACCGACGACCTGCTGCCGTCCTCAAAGGTCACGCTCGCAGACGTGGAGGCGGCGTACGAGGACTCGTGCGGCTATATCGAGTCGGTGGGCGGACGCATCATCCTGATGGCCAGCCGCGCGCTCGCGGCGTGTGCCAAGAGCCCCGATGACTACGTGAAGGTGTACGCGCGCATCCTGGGGCAGGTGAAGGAGCCCGTGATCATCCACTGGCTGGGTGAGATGTTCGACCCCGCCCTCGCCGGCTACTGGGGCTCGCCCGACCTCGACCGCGCCGCCGACACGCTCGTGGCCATCGTCAACGACTACGCGGCGAAGATCGACGGCGTGAAGATCTCGCTCCTCGCGCAGAAGCACGAGATCGCCATGCGCCGCCGCTTCCCGAAATCCGTGCGCATGTACACGGGCGACGACTTCGACTATCCGACCACGATCGGCGGCGACGCCCAGGGTTACAGCGACGCGCTCCTCGGCATCTTCGACGTCATCGCGCCCGCCGCCGCCGCCGCCCTCAAGGCGCTCGACGCCGGCGACCGCACGCGCTTCGACGCCATCCTGGCCCCCACGCTGCCGCTCTCACGTCACGTCTTCGGCGCGCCCACGCGCTTCTACAAGACGGGCGTCGTGTTCGCGGCCTACCTCAACGGCCACCAGTCGCACTTCCGCATGGTGGGCGGCATGGAAAGCGCGCGCTCGGTCGTCCATCTCGCCGAGCAGTTCGTGCTGATGGACAAGGCCGCCCTGCTCCGCGATCCCGATCTTGCCGCGGGACGTATGCGCCACGTGCTGGCGCTGGCCGGCGTCGAGTAACGCCGAACGTCAGAGGAAGTGCAGGAAGGCGCGGGCGGTGAGGCCGCCCGGCTTCCAGAAGCCCGTCTCCGCGAACCAGGTGAGGGCCTCGACGCCGTCCTCAGTGCGGGTGATCGCGAACGTCTCGCCGCCTTCGAAGAAGCCCCCGAAGGCCAGCCGCCCCGCTCCGCGCATCTCGATGAGCGCGAACTGCGCCATGTCGTGGTCGGCAGTGGTGCCCTCCACGATGGTGACGCGGCGAGAGCCGTCGAGGACGACGGGCACCATCTCCCACGGCTCCACGAACTGCGTGAAGCTGCGCGGCTCGTAGGCCGTCCACGCCCCGCTCGTCCAGTACGGGTCTTCCTCCATCGCGTTCTTGATCTGCCCCGGCTGCTGCAGCCGGTACACGAGGTCGACAGTGGTCCCGTCCGGCGCCGGGCCGCCGCCGATGAGGATGCCCGCCGCCCGCAGCCCTTGCAGCCGCTCGATGTGCTCGCGACGGTGCGGCTCGCGGCGCGTCAGGTAGTCCTCTGCTGTGGTGACGGCGATGTGGTAGACGATCACGGCGCTCCTCCTCCCGGACGAGCCTACCATCCGTGATACTTTGGAAAAGATGGATCTTTTCGAGTCTTTTCGCGCGAAGTACCCGTTCCCCCTCGACGACTTCCAGGTGGAGGCGATCCGGGCCATCCAGGCCGACCAGTCGGTGATCGTCTCCGCGCCCACGGGGAGCGGCAAGACGCTGGTGGCGGAGTTCGCCATCCACGCTGCCCTCGCGCGCGGCAAGCGCATCGCGTACACGACGCCGCTGAAGGCGCTCTCCAACCAGAAGTTCGGCGACTTCACCCGCGCCTACGGCGAGGACAAGGTGGGCATTCTCACCGGCGACGTCAAGGTCAACCCGCACGCGCGCGTGCTGGTGATGACGACGGAGATCCTTCGCAACGCCCTCTTCGGCAGCGGGCTCGAGGATCTCGCGTACATCGTGCTCGACGAGTGTCACTACATGGGCGACGAAGGCCGCGGCACGGTGTGGGAGGAGATCATCGTGAGCGCGCCCAAGGACGTGCAGCTGGTGGGGCTGTCCGCCACCGTCGCCAACGTCAAGGAGATCGCGGACTGGATCTCGATCGTCCACCGGCCCATCGTGCCCATCTATCATCCGCACCGCCCGGTGCCGCTGCGCTACGCGATCGCCGACCTCGCGGGCGACATTCACGATATCGACGCTGTGCGCGCGGGCCGCGCGGAGGTGGTGGGGGACGAGGCGCGCGGGCCCAACGACCGCGGCCGCTGGTACACGCGTCGCGTGGTGGATCCCACCGTCCTCATCGACGCGCTCGAGCAGCGCGGCTGGCTGCCCGCCATCTACTTCATCTTCAGCCGCGCCGGCTGCGAGCGCGCCATGCAGGATGTCCTCACCGAAGGTCGTCCGCTGATCACACGGGAACAGCGGCGCGAGGTGGACGAAACCATCTCATCCGCCGTCGCGGAGTCGCCATCCCTCGGTGATTCCGCGCTGAGCCAGTCCGTGTTCCAGGGGCTGCGCATCGGCGTCGCCCTGCATCACGCCGGCATCCTGCCCGGGCTCAAGCGGCTCATCGAGACACTTTTCGAGCGCGGGCTGTGCAAGGTCGTCTTTGCCACGGAGACGATGTCGCTCGGTATCCACATGCCGGCGCGCGCCGTGGTGCTGCAGGGGCTGACCAAGCGCACCGATCGCGGGTTCCGGTCGCTCTCGCACAACGAGCTCACGCAGATGGCGGGGCGCGCGGGCCGGCGCGGGATCGACGCCGAGGGGCAGTGCATCATCGCGCTCGATGCACGCGACGGGCTCGAGGATCTGCTCAAGGTGGTGGACGGCGCGCCGGAGCCGATCGAGAGTCGCTTCCGCCTCGGCTACGGCTCCGCGGCACTGCTCATCGGTACGGGTCTGCCCGCCGACCTGCTGCGCAAGCGCATCGAGTCGTCGTTCGGGCAGTACCAGAACCTCAAGCGCATCCGCGACATGGAGGAAGAGGTGCGCACGCTGGAGGCGGCTCTGGCACGCGCGCGGGAGCACCAGGCGCCGTGCGGGGACCTGCCGCGTATCGGCCGGTACCGCCGCTCGCGCCAGGAAGTCGAAGCGCGCCGGCAGGCGTCGGGACGC
>JBKKCN010000150.1:0-6856 GCA_046712525.1 Candidatus Rokuibacteriota bacterium | reverse complement strand
AGATCTCGCTCGGCCACGGCGCCTTCTTCGCGCTCGGCGCCTACACGACGGCGATCATGGTCGACCGCTGGAACGTGCCGTATCCGCTCACCATCGTCGCTGCCGGAGTCCTCTGCCTCGTGGTCGGCTTTCTCTTCGGCATCCCGGCCCTGCGGCTCGAGGGCCTCTACCTCGCGCTGGCGACGTTCGCGCTGGCGCTGGCGGTGCCGCAGATCCTGAAGTATTTCGAGCACTGGACAGGCGGCTCGCAGGGCATCGTGCTCAGCAAGCCGGACGCGCCGTGGGGCCTCAAGCTCTCGCCCGACCAGTGGCTGTACTTCCTCACGCTCGGCGTGCTCGTCGCGCTCTTCGTGCTGGCGCGCAACCTGCTTGCGGGCCGCACGGGGCGCGCCATCGTGGCCATCCGCGACAACCCGATCGCGGCGCAGGCCATGGGTGTGAACACGTCGCTCTACAAGTCGCTGACGTTCGGGGTGAGCGCGGGCTACACGGGCGTCGCCGGCGGGCTGAGCGCGCTGGCCATCGCTTTCGTCGCGCCCGACAGCTTCGACGTGTTCCGGTCGATCACGTTCCTCGTCGGCATCGTGGTGGGCGGGCTCGCCTCGATCTCGGGCGCCCTCTTCGGCGCGCTCTTCATCCAGTTCGTGCCCAACTGGGCCCAGGACATCTCGAAGGCGGCGCCGTGGGCGATCTACGGCGTCTTCCTCATCCTGTTCATGTACGTCATGCCGTTCGGTATCGCGGGCGCGGTGCGCCTGGCTCTGGCCCGCGCCACCCGCCGCGGAACCCACGCTCGTGCCTGACCGTTGCCCGGAGTAAGATTGGTCCCCATCCGGCCGACACGCCGGGAGCCCAACAGGAGGAACACCATGCTGAGGAGAACCGTACTGGGAGCGCTGGTTACGGCGCTGGCCCTGGCGCTCGGGCCGTCGGCCTGGGCTCAGACGCCCGGCGTCACGGCCACCGAGATCAAGATCGGCAATACCAACCCGTACTCCGGGCCCGCGTCCGCTTACGGGACGATCGGCAAGGCGCTCGGCGCCTACTTCAAGAAGGTCAACGAGGAGGGCGGCATCAACGGGCGCAAGATCAACTACATCACCTACGACGACGGCTACAGCCCGCCCAAGTCCGTCGAGATGGTGCGCAAGCTCGTCGAGCAGGACCAGGTCGCGCTGCTGTTCCAGACGCTGGGCACGCCGACGAACTCGGCGATCCACAAGTACATGAACCAGCAGAAGGTGCCACACATCTTCGTCGCCACCGGCGCCACCAAGTGGAACGACCCGAAGACCTATCCGTGGACGATGGGCTGGCAGCCGAACTACCAGACCGAGGGCCGCATCTACGCGCAGTACATCATGAAGAACTTCCCGGACGCGAAGATCGGCATCCTTTACCAGAACGACGACTACGGCAAGGACTACCGCAAGGGCCTGCTCGACGGCCTCGGCGACGCCGCCAAGAAGATGGTCGTCATGGAGCAGACGTACGAGGTCACCGATCCGCTGATCGACTCGCAGATCGTCAACCTCAAGAACAGCGGCGCGAACGTCTTCTTCAACGTCACCATCCCGAAGTTCGCGGTGCAGGCCATCAAGAAGGCGCACGACATCGGCTGGAAGCCGGCGCATTTCCTGAACAACGTGTCGAGCTCGCTGGGCACCACGCTGAAGCCGGCGGGGCTGGAGGCCTCCAAGGGCCTGATCACCGCGCTCTACCAGAAGGAGATCACCGACCCGCAGTGGAACAACGACAAGGGCTACCAGGACTGGGTGGCGTGGATGAAGAAGTACTACCCGGAGGGCGCGCTCGACGACCAGGCCAACGCCTATGCCTACTTGGTGGCGATGACGCTGGTGCAGACCCTCAAGCAGTGTGGCAACGACCTCAGCCGCGAGAACATCATGAAGCAGGCGGCGAGCCTCAAGAACCTCGAGTTGCCGCTGCTGCTGCCCGGCATCAAGATCAACACGAGCGCAACGGACTTCGCGCCCATCGAACAGCAGCAGCTCGCGAAGTTCGACGGTGAGCGCTGGGTCCTGTTCGGCGAGCTCTACGACGCGTCGAAGAAGTAGCGGTTCGTAAGGGCCCGCAGCGGCGGGGGTGGAGGGCCGAGGCGCCGACGCAGGCCGCCGCTCTCTTCCTCGTCGCTGCGGTCTGCGTCGACGCCCCGGCCCTCCACCCCCGCCGCGGCTACCGTTCGGCGGCGTGGCTTCCTTCCTGACGTCTTGATCACTTCCTCACGGGGGCCTCTAGACTTCCAGCCATTCTTTTCGGACGGCTTCGTTTTTGGCGAGATCTGACGGGCTGCCTTCGAAGACGACTTTGCCATGCCCCATCACGTAGACCCGGCTGGAGATCCTGAGGGCGATGGTGAGCTTCTGCTCGACGAGGAGGATGGCGATGCCGCGCTGGGCGATCTCCACGAGGAGGTCGGCCACCTGCTTGACGAGCAGCGGCGCCAGCCCTTCCGTGGGCTCGTCGATCATGGTGAGGTGGGGATCGCCCATGAGCGTGCGGCACATCGTGAGCATCTGCTGCTCGCTGCCGGACAGCACGGCGCCTGGGTTGTCGGCGCGCTCGCGCAGTGACGGGAAGAGGCGGAACATGTCGTCGACCGACCAGCGGCCGGGGCGGCGCGCGCTCTTCATGCCGAGCAGGAGGTTCTCGCGCACGGTGAGGGTGGGGAAGATGTCCCGGTTCTCCGGCACGTAGCCCAGGCCCTTGCGGGCGATGACGTAGGGCGGGAGCCCGCACACTTCCTCGTCGCGGAAGCGCACGGAGCCCTGCGCGCGCACGTCGCCCATGATCGCTTTCACGGTGGTGGAGCGGCCCACGCCGTTGCGCCCGAGCAGGCTCACGATCTCGCCGCCGTTCACCTCCAGATTCACCCCGTGCAGGATGTGGCTCTTGCCGTAGAACGCGTGCAGGTCGCTGACGGTCAGCATCACACCGCGACCTGCGGGACTCCGAGATAGGCCTCCTGCACGGCCGCGTTGGCGCGGATGCGCTCGGGCGTGTCGTGCGCGATGACCTCGCCGTAGACGAGGACGGCGATGCGGTCGGCGAGGTCGAAGACGACGCTCATGTCGTGTTCCACCATCACCAGGGTCTTGCCCACCGTCACCTCGCGGATGGCCGAAGCGGTGCACGCGCCGCAGGCCGAAGCGCTCCACGAGGGCACCCATGATCCCCACCAGCACGGGCGCGATGGCCATGGGCGCGCGCGGACTCGGCGTCGGGAAGCGGAGCCGCTTGCTGCAGCAGCATGGCCCACGCATGAACGTTACGCCCGACGGCTTTTCCCATCCACGCCGGCGAGGAAGTCGAGGGCGGCGCGGTTCCACGCCGCCGGCTGGTCGCGGTTGGCGAAGTGGCTGGCGGGCGAGAGCACCACGAGCCGCGAGCCCCGCACCTTCTTGTGCATGACCTTCATGGGCGCGAGCGACGGGTCCTTGTCGCCGCCGATGAGCAGGGTGGGCGCCTTGATCTTCGGCAGCTGATCGGTGATGTAGTCCATCGCGAGCAGGGCCCGCAGCGCGTTCGCGTAGCCGATGGGCGTGAGACGGCGATAGTACGCGTAGAACTCCTCCTTGCTGGACGGGTCGAGGGCCAACCGCGCGGCCACATTGGGATTGGCGCTCATGGAGAACTCCGCCATCGCGTCCATCCCTTCGCTCAGCGTGATCTGGATCGAGCGCGCGCGCATCACGAGGTTGTCGACGGACAACGGCAGACCTGCCGCTGACGAAGAGTTCGTTACGAGCAGCGAGCGGACGCGCGCGGGATAGAGCAGCGTGAAGCGAGTAGCGATGCCGGCGCCGAGGGAGAGGCCGCCCACGTGGGCCCGGCGCAGCCGAAGATGGTCGAGGAGGTCGCGCAGATCGAGAGCCCAGCGGTGGAGTGAGTAGCGCGCGGGGTCCGCGGGGCTGTCGGAGCGCGCGTGACCGCGTGGCTCCCACAGCACCACGCGGTGCCGGGTGGCGAGCGCCTCGACGTTGACGTCCCACAGGTCGGCGTTGCCACCGATGCCGTAGGCGAGCACGAGCGGGGTGCCCGCGCCGTGCTCTTCGAAATAGATCCTGACGCGGTCGCCTGTGCGGAAGTAGGGCATGCGGCGATTCTACGCCGCCTCCCACTGTCGCGCGGACGCCGCGTCAGGGCCTCAGCGACCGAAGAAGAGCCAGAACAGGACCAGCAGGGTCACGGGAACCCCGAGCAGCCAGCCGATGATGTAGCCCATGTGAGCACCTCCTTACTTTCACAGAATTGCAAGAGGCCGGCCATCGAAAAGACGCCGAGGGACGCTGTCGGCCTGTTGACATTTCCCCATCAGGATGACCGCCCCGGTGTAGAGTGCCCCCACCGTTTTCGACTCAAGTGGCCCAAGACCGCCTCGTGGAGGATGGAAATGACCAGGATCAGATTCTCTCTCGTCGCCTCTGTCGCACTGATGTCGCTCGCGCTGAATACACCGGCTCAGGCCCAGCAAGCCGACATGGGGTTCTTCGTCACCAGCGTCGGGCCCGGTAAGGGCGCCGACCTCGGCGGGATCGCCGGCGCCGACCAGCATTGCCAAGCTCTGGCGCAGGCGGCGGGGGCGGGGAACAAGACCTGGCGCGCCTATCTGAGCACGCAAGGCTCCGGCGCCGTCAACGCGCGCGACCGCATCGGCCCCGGGCCGTGGGCCAACGCGAAAGGCACGGTCATTGCCAAGGACGTCGCCGAGCTGCACGGCGCCAACAACCTGACCAAGCCGACCGCGCTCAACGAGAAGGGCGCCGTCGTCAACGGCCGCGGCGACACGCCGAACATGCACGACATCCTCACCGGCTCGCAGCCGGACGGCACGGCGTTCGCGGGCGCCGACGACCGCACGTGCGGCAACTGGACGAAGAGCGGGCAGGGCGCCGCCATGGTCGGCCACAGTGACCGCACGGGCCTCGATGACAGCGCGCCCGCGAAATCCTGGAACTCGTCGCATCCCTCACGCGGGGCGGGGGGCGGCTGCAGCCAGGACGATCTGAAGAGCACCGGCGGCGCCGGGCTGTTCTACTGCTTCGCGACGAAGTGAGCTGAGGCGCACGACCGTCGGCGGGGCTTACCGGGTAGAGCCCTCCACACGCCGGCACGTGCGCCCCGGCCGTTCACGGAGGCGCCCGCTTCGCGCGTCGCCCTGCGATCAGTTCGCGGTGAGGAACGTGCGCGCCCTCGCCAGCTCCGGGCGTGACTCCCCCTCGCCGGCAATGTCCACCAGCCGCGCAAAATAGCGTTTGGCTTTTGCGATGTCACCGCTCTGCGCCGCCGCCTGCGCGGCACCGTAGAGACCGCGGAAACGGTCGGGCTCGCGCGTCTGCGAGGCCTCGAACTCCTTGAGCGCGTCGGCCGGCCGCTTGAGCTCGAGCAGCATGTCCCCCAGCAGCTCGCGCGCCGGAACGATCCGTCCCGGAGTCACGATATGTTTTTCGCTCTTGTCCTCGATGTCGGCCGCGCTCCGCATCAGGCTGAGCGCTTCCTCGTGCTTGCCGCGGGCCCAGGCGGCCCAGGCGGCGGCGCCGAGCCGACTGACCTCCACCTCGGCGGCCCAGTAGTCGCTCTTCGCCGCCTTCATGGCATCGCGGAGCACGGCGAGCTGTTGCACATCGGCTTCCGCCGCGGCAGGGTCGCCGCTCCGGGCGGCGCCGAGCGCGCGCGCGAAGTACGTCATCGCGTCGGCGAACGGGAAGTTGCTCCGGGTGGGCTGGACCTTCGCCGCCTGCTGCCAGTCGCCGCGCTCGATCGCGTAGCGCGCGGGGATGGCCGCGAGGGCGTAGGGCCCCGAGAAGCGCCTCGCTCCCGATACCTGGGCCGCTTCCTCCACGACTCGTCGCGCGTCGTTGTCGCGTGCGAGCTGCAGGTAGGCGTACGTCATGTAGTCGAGGGCGTGCAGCTGGTTGTCGGCGTCGTTGTCGCTCTTCGCGGCCGCTGCCGAGCGCTGATTGGTCGCGGCCGACTCCGCCCATGCGCCGACGCGCGTGAAGATGTGCGAGGGCATGTGCAGTGCGTGCGGCGCCGACGGCGCGATCCCGGCGTAGCGCCGGGCGGCCGGCAGCCCCTTGTGCGCGATGGCGGAGGCATCGTAGCTGTGGATGAGGTAATGGGCCACGCCCGGGTGGTCGGGGTACTTCGCGAACTGCTTCTCCAGAATTTCCGCCGCCTTGAGATAGGTCGCGTACGTCTGGTCCGCCAGCGACTGCGTTCCTGAGAGATATAGGGCGTAGAAAATCTGCGCCTCGTCATCGGCAGGGTAGCGGGTCGCGAGCGCCTCGAACGCCTTGGCACGCGACTGCTGGCGGGCCTGCTCGGGGCGGCTCGCCCAATCCTGATAGTAGGCCGCGACCGCTTCGATGTAATCGCGCTCGCGCTGGGTCTTGGCGCCGATTCGGCGGGCGTCGTCGATCGCCGCCTGGGCGCGCTCGGCCCACTGCGGTGAGGGGCCGACGGAGGCGAGCGGGTTGTCCATCAGGATGGCGGCGATGCCCCAGTTCGCGATCGCGCACGAGGGATCCTGCGCCAGCACCTCGCGAAACGTCTTCTCGGCCTCTCCGTAGCGGAACGAGTGCAGCATCGCCACACCGCGCTGGAATGTCGCCTGTACGGCGGGAGCGCACGAGTTCGGAAAATCAACCTTGCCGAGCTGTTCCGGTGATTTGGTCTGGCCGTGCCCGGAGCTTGTCGTGCACAGCGTAAGGAAGAGCAACAGGGCTGCGCTGCGGGTGTACGTGTTCATCGCGTCCCCTCTTCGGTTCGAAGTTGCTGCGAGCGGCGATTGTATCGCGCTTACGACCACGCCGAGCGTGCTGACTTCGCTCGC
>JBKKCN010000149.1:0-4190 GCA_046712525.1 Candidatus Rokuibacteriota bacterium | reverse complement strand
TCTCTGGCCCGCGGCCACACGGCGGCAACACGCAGACCGAAGATGAGCGGTCACACGATTCGAGCGCGTCGGCGAGGTCGCTCGCGACGTGCAGGGGGAATGACATGAACGTCGGCGTCTCCGTTCCGCTGCCCGCGTACTGGGTCGATCCCGGCGTCATGGCCAGGAAAGCCGAGGAGCTCGGCTTCGAGTCGTTCTTCTGCGCCGAGCACCCGTTCATGCCGGTCAAGACGACGAGCCGGTTCGCGGCCGCCGCCGACGGCGTGATCCCGGAGACTTACGCTCACTTCGTCGACCCCTTCGTCGCGCTCGCGCGCGCGTCGGGCATGACCACGCGCATCAAGCTGGCGACCGGCATCGTGCTGGTGCCGGAGCGCCATCCGCTCCTGCTCGCCAAAGAGGTGTCGACGCTCGACCTCTTCAGCGGCGGGCGCTTCGTGTTCGGCGTCGGCGCGGGCTGGCTCAAGGAAGAGACCGAGATCATGGGCGGCGATTTCGAGCACCGCTGGACGCAGACGCGCGAGTCGATCCTCGCCATGAAGGAGCTGTGGACGAAGCCGGAGGCCGAGTTCCACGGCAAGTACTACGATTTCCCGCCCGTGAAGTCGAACCCGAAGCCGGCGCAAAAGCCGCACCCACCCGTGCTGCTCGGCGGCGCCGCCAAGAACGTCCTCCAGCGCGTGGCCGCCTGGGGCGACGGTTGGCTGCCCAACCGCATCACGCCCGACCAGGTGCGCGAGAGCCGCATCACCCTCGACAAGCTCGCAAAGGACGCCGGGCGCGACCCCGCCAAGCTGACGATCTCTGTCTTTGGTCAACCACCCGATCGCGATCTCATCCGGCGCTACATTGACGCCGGCGCCCACCGCGTGATCGTGCGGCCCGACGCGGTGCGGACGGAGGCGGAGATGAGCGCGCAGCTCACGCGCATCGCGGAGGCCGTGCTGAAGTGACCCCGGCCGCCGCGCAGGACGGGCGGGCGGCCGCTCTCGCGTTCGACCTGCGCCAGCTGCCGGATGGCTTCTACGACGACCCCTTCCCGACGTATCACGCGTTGCGCCGCTGGGATCCCGTCCATCGCTGCCCTGACGGCTCGTACTTCCTCACGCGCTACGACGACGTCACCGCCGTGTACCAGGACCACGCGCGCTTCTCGTCGGACAAGCGCGTGGAGTTCGCGCCGAAGTTCGGCGAAAGCCCGCTCTACGAGCACCACACGACGAGCGTCGTGTTCCGCGATCCGCCCGATCACACGCGCCTGCGCCGCCTGTTCGCGCCCGCCTTCACGCCCAAGGCCCTCGCCGCGCTGGAGCCGAGGATCGGCGCGCTCGTCGACCGCCTGCTCGACGCCGCCGCCGCGCGCGGCGGCATGGACGTCGTGGACGACTTCGCCGCCGCCGTGCCGATCCAGCTCATCGGTGACATGCTCGGCGTGC
Source organism: Candidatus Rokuibacteriota bacterium (assembly GCA_046712525.1). Lineage (GTDB taxonomy): Bacteria > Methylomirabilota > Methylomirabilia > Rokubacteriales > CSP1-6 > JBBDXO01. Next base: position 2,754 of record JBKKCN010000149.1, on the reverse strand, counting down.
CGCCCGACGAGCGCGGCCCGCTGCGCGCGTGGTCGCTCGCCGTGCTCGGCGCGCTCGAGCCGGTGCCCGGCGACGCGCGCCTGGACGCCGGCAATCGCGCTGTCGGCGAGTTCAAGGAGTACCTGCGCCGGCTGATCATCGCCCGGCGTCGCCGGCCGAGCCAGGACCCCGGCGAGATCCTGAGCGCGCTCATCGCCGCCGAGGACCGCGGCGACAGCCTCAGCGAAGTCGAGCTGTTGCACCAGTGCATCTTTCTGCTCAACGCGGGCCACGAGACGACGACCAATCTCATCGCCAACGCCGTGCAGTCGCTGCTCCAGCATCCCGGAGAGCTGGCGCGCCTGCACGCCGAGCCACGGCTGATCGGGAGTGCGGTCGAGGAATTCCTGAGGTTTCAGAGCCCCAACCAGCTCGGCAACCGATCCGTCGCCACCGCGGCCGAGGTCGCCGGTGTGCGCCTGGAGCCCGGCACGCTCGTCACGCTCGGCATCGGCGCCGCCAACCGTGACCCCGCACAGTTTCCCGATCCCGACCGGCTCGACCTGGGTCGCGCCCCCAACCGCCACCTCGCGTTCATCACCGGCATCCACGCGTGCGCCGGCATGTGGCTGGCACGCATGGAAGGGCGCGTCGCGATCGGCCGGCTCGCGGCACGCTTTCCCGGCGTCCGCGCCTCCGGCGCCGTCGTGCGCGGCCGCCGCGCACGATTCCGCACGCTCGTCTCGCTGCCGGTGACGCTCTGAGCGGCCTTCTGTCTGGCATGACACTCGGCGACCTGCTCGACGACAAGACGCGCGCGCATCCCGACGCCGAGGCCGTGATCTTCCGCGATGAGCGGCTCACGTACGGCGCGCTCCAGGCGAGCGTGGACGATCTGGCGCGCGCGCTGCTCGCGGTCGGCGTCCGCAAAGGCGACCGCGTCGCCGTCCTTCTCCCCAACCGTCCCGAGTGGCTCGTGGCCGCATTCGCCATCGGCAAGCTCGGAGCCATCACCGTCGGCATCAGCACCTTCTCCGCGCCCCGCGAGATCGCGTGGACAATCGAGCATTGCCGGCCCGCCGCCGTCATCACCATGGAGACCTTCCGTGGGCGGAGCTTCCTCGCCCCCCTGTACGCGATGTGTCCCGAGCTGGCGGCGTCGGCGCCGGGCGAGATGCGCAGCGAGAGACTGCCCGAGCTGCGCGCGGTCGTGAGCATCGACGCACGGCGCCACGACGGCGTCTACGGGCTCGATGACCTCCTCGCGCGTGGCTCGGCGATCTCCATCGACACCCTCCGCGCCGCGCACACTTCCGTCACGGCGGCCGACCCGTGCTTCATCCTCTATACGTCGGGGTCGACGGCGACGCCCAAGGGCGTGGTGCTCGCGCATGGACGCGTGATCGAGAACGGCTTCAACATCGGCGAGCGCCAGCATCTGACCGCGGCCGACCGCGTGTGGCTGGCAGTGCCGCTCTTCTGGTCGTTCGGCTCCGCGAACGCACTGCCAGCGATCATGACCCACGGCGGATCCATCGTGCTCCAGGAGAGCTTCGAGCCCGGCGAAGCGCTCGCCTTGCTCGACGAGCAGCGCTGCAGCGTCTACTACGGCATGGCCAACATGGCGCGCGCGATGCTCGAGCATCCGGACCGGCGGCGCCGGAGTCTCGCCGCCATGCGCACCGGGCTCACCATCGGCCTGCCCGAGGACATCCAGATGACGATGGAGGCGGTGGCGGCGCGCGAGCTCTGCAATGTGTACGGGTCGACCGAGACGTATGGCAACTGCTCGGTCACCGACGCCCACGACGCGCTCGCGCTCCGGCTCGAGACGCAGGGACATCCGTTGCCCGGCATGACGATCCGCGTCGTCGATCCGCAGAGCGGCCGCACGCTGCCGCCCGGGGAGGTCGGTGAGTTCCGCGTGAAGGGCCACGTGACGGCCGGCTACTACAACGACGTGGAGCAGACGCGCGCGGCCTTCGACGCCGACGGGTACTTCGTGACCGGTGATCTCGGGCTCATCGACGACGGCGGGCGCGTGCGCTTCCGCGGCCGCTTGAAGGAGATGATCAAGACGGGCGGCATCAACGTCGCCCCCCTCGAGGTGGAAGCCGTGCTGCTGACCCACGCCGCCGTCAAGCAGGCGTACGTGGTCGGCATTCCCGATCGTGCCCGTGGCGAGCTGGTGGTGGCGGCCGTGGAGCTGCATGACGGCATCACCGCCTCCTCGGACGCGCTGACGGCCTTCTGCCGCGAGCGTCTCGCCGGCTACAAGGTGCCCGCGCGCTTCGTGTTCCGGAAGGCGGACGAATTCCCGCGCACGCCGACGGGCAAAGTTCAGAAACCGCGGCTCAGGGACGAGCTGGTCTGACGATATCAAGCGGCACGGGAGGCGACACGGCCTCCTACGCGCTGGTTCCCGAATGCTCGCGGCCGACAAACCGACAAGTGTCGACGAATCTGTCAACTGGCACCTCCGTGCGGAGATGGCGGCGTGGACGCTCTCCAAAACCCAGCGTTTGTGCGACAACGCTCCCTTGGCGCGATTAATGCTTCGTGACCTTCCGATTGGCCTCACTGCAAGAACCGTCAAAGCGACGGACACCCCTTTAGGGAGGACTCCATGGGCCGCTCGGCCGTCGCACTGGCACTATTCGCCTTCGTATTCACTACCGCCGTCGTACGGGCTGACGCAGCGATCATGACCTTCACTGATCGCGCCACGTTCCTGGCCGCCACGGGCGCGACGGACGCGACGGGTCCCCTGCCCGA
>JBKKCN010000148.1:0-8373 GCA_046712525.1 Candidatus Rokuibacteriota bacterium | reverse complement strand
TGCTCGCCCAGCAGCCTCCCGCCGATCCGGAAGCCGTCACGGTCGACTTTCAGCTCGAGGTCGAGCGCACCTACGCACGCTGGGAAGATGTCGCCGACGCCATCCGCGTCCTCATCGTGCGCGGGGCGCCCGCCATCGGGGTGGCGGCGGCGTACGGGGTGGCGCTGGCCGCCCGGCAGAGCGCGGCGACCACGGGGGAGGAGCTGGCGTCAGACCTCGAGCCGGCGCTGAAGGGCCTGGCCGCCACCCGTCCCACCGCCGTGAACCTCTTCTGGGCGCTCGACCGCATGCGGCGCGTCCTGAACGAGGTGCGCCACGAGCCCGCGTCGAGCGTGCGCACGCGCCTGCTCACCGAAGCGCACACCATCCTCACCGAAGACATCGCCGCCAATCGCGCGCTCGGTGACTTCGGCGCCGCCCTCGTGCCCGCCCACGCTCGCATCCTCACCCATTGCAATGCGGGCGCACTGGCGACGGCCGGCTACGGCACCGCGCTCGGCGTGGTGCGCTCGGCATTCGCACAGGGCAAGCTGTCGATGCTGTGGGTGGACGAGACGCGGCCCGTGATGCAGGGCTCGCGACTCACCGCGTGGGAGTGCGTGCGCGACGGCATTCCACATCGCCTCATCGCGGACGTGGTGGCGGGCTCCGTGATGGCGCGCGGCGAGGTGGACCTGGTGGTGACGGGCGCGGACCGCATCGCGGCGAACGGCGATACGGCGAACAAGATCGGCACCTACACGCTGGCCGTGCTCGCGCAGCACCACAAGGTGCCGTTCTACATCGCGGCGCCCTTCTCGACGATCGACCCCACGCTGCCCTCGGGCGATCGCATCCCCATCGAGGAGCGCGATGGCCTTGAAGTTCGTCGCGTCGGCACGTCCAGGACCGCACCCGAAACGTCGCCCGTGTTCAATCCCGCCTTCGACGTGACGCCCGCGCCGCTGATCGCCGCCATTATCACCGAGCGCGGCGTGTTCAAGCCGCCCTACCGCTTTTGATGGGGGCCTCGAAAGGCCCCCAAGCCCCCATCACGTTGAGACGACGCGAGTTCATGGCCCTTCTCGCGGGCACCGCGGCCGCATCGCCCCGCGCCGCACGCGCGCAACCGCCGGCGATGCCGGTGGTCGGATTCCTCAACGGCGCCTCGCCCGAGCTGTCCACGCACCTCGTGGCGCCGTTCCGCCAAGGTCTCGACGAAGCCGGATTTACCGAGGGCCGGAACGTGGCGATCGAATTCCGCTGGGCCAACGGCCAATATGATCGACTGCCGGCGTTGGCGGCCGATCTCGTTCGCCGTCAGGTGAGCGTGATTGCCGCGACGAGCACTCCGACGGGACTTCCGGCCAAGGCGGCCACCACGACGATTCCGATCGTGTTCGTGACCGGCAGCGGTCCGGTGGAGCAGGGACTGGTCGCCAGCCTGCAACGGCCGGGGGGCAACCTGACGGGCGCAACCACGCTGGCCGTGGAACTGGGGCAGAAGCGGCTGGAGCTGCTCCACGAGCTGGTCCCCAAGGCCACCCTCATTGCCGTGCTCGTCAACCCTACCGGTCCCAATCTCAAGGCCGTATCGCAAGACCTGCAGGCGGCGGCCCGCACGGTCCGGCTGCCGATCCATGTTCTGCATGCGAGCAGCGAGCGCGATTTCGACACGGCCTTTGCGAGTGTCGCCAAGGTGCGAGCAGGCGCCCTCGTGATCGGGACCGACACCTTCTTCAATTCGCAGAGCCGAAGGCTCGGGGCACTGACGCTTCGCCACGCGGTGCCGGCGATCTACCAGTATCGCGAATTCGTCGCGGCGGGCGGCCTCATGAGCTACGGCGGCAGTATTACGGATGCGTACCGCATGGCTGGCGTCTACACCGGCCGCATTCTCAAGGGCGAGAAGCCGTCCGACCTGCCGGTCCAGCAGTCCACGAAGGCCGAGCTGTTCATCAATCGAAAAACCGCCCAGGCGCTCGGCCTCACCGTGCCTCCGGCGCTGCTCATCCGCGCCGAGGAGGTGATCGATTGATGCCGTCGGACTCGCGTCGGTTACGCGGCGCGGACGTAGGTGTCCTGAAAGGTCCGGTCCCAGCCGTGCAGCCGGGCGCGCTCGAGGATGCGGCGGCGGCCCCGGGGCTCGAGAGCGGCGAAGGCCGACTCGTAGATGCGCAGCACGTCGTCCGTCGAGAGCGAGTCGTAGTCGGTCGCCTGCTTCTTCTTCACTAGTGTCAGGTGCGCGGCCATCGGTGTCCTCCGTCTCCCCTACATGAGTTGTCGTGCTGCTTGCCCGACTTCGTTGCAACCTCGATGCCGTCGCGGGAAATGGGCCGAAATGCGGGGTGCGCGGGCTCACGGGGCGGGGGGCAGGGTAGGCCGGTACCCATCTGAGATAATGCCGGCATGACGCCGGGCGATGTCGCGCGCGCATATCACGACGAGACGGCGCACTCCGCGGCCTCGGTGCGGTCCAGCCGTCACACGCTCGACTGGGACATCAAGCCATTCCCGTTCAAGGTCTACACGGACGTGCCCGCGCTGCCGTTGCCGCGCGACCTCGCGCCTGTCGACCTGCCCGTCGCCGCAGCGCTGCTCGCGAGCGGCGAGACGGACACCCCGGTCGATGCAAGCCCGATGACCCTGGAGACGCTCGCCTCGCTTCTCTATTACGCCGCCGGCGTGACGAAGAAGAAGAGCTACCCGGGCGGTGGCGAGGTGCTCTTCCGGGCCGCCGCTTCCACGGGCGCGCTCTACCAAACGGAGGTGTATGTCGCCGCCGGCGACGTCATCGACCTCGCGGCCGGCCTCTACCATTTCTGCCCGGGCGACTTCACGCTGCGCCGGCTGCGCGACGGCGACGTGCGGGGCACGCTCGCGCCGGCGGCCGCGGACCCATCGCTTGCCCGGCGCGCGGCGACGGTGATCCTCACCGGGATCTTCTGGCGCAACACGTGGAAGTACCAGGCGCGCGGCTTTCGGCACCTCTACTGGGATTCGGGGACGATGCTCGCCAACATGCTGGCGACGGGCAACGCGCTCGCGTTCGCGCCGCGGCTGCTGACCGGCTTCGTGGACGCTGAAGTCAACGCCTTGCTCGGCATCGATCCGCAGCGTGAAGCGGCGCTCGCCCTGCTCGCGCTGGGCCGCGAAAGCGCACCGGCGGCGCCGGTCAATGTGCCGGCCATCCAGCACGCGACGATGCCGCTGTCAGCGCAGGAAGTGGATTACCCGCTGCTCCGCCGGATGCAGCAGGCCTCCGCCCTCGGCAGCGCGCACGCCGTGCGCGACTGGCGGGCGGCGGGGACGTCGTCGCCGCGCGCGAAGCCCGCCGCCCTCATACCGTTGCCACTGCCCGCCACGGGCGGGCGCAGCCTTGGCGAGACGATCCAGCGACGCGGCTCGTCGCGCCGCTTCACGCGCGAGCCGATCACGAGCGTGCAGCTGGCCACCGCGCTGTGGGCAGCGACGCGCCCGCTGCACGCGGATGTGCCGGCCGGGCTCGTGGACCTCTACCTGATCGTGAGCGCCGTGGACGGCATCGCTGCCGGCGCCTACGCGTACCACCCGGAGCCGCACGCGCTGGAGATGCTCGCGCAAGGCGATTTCCGGCGACAGGCGGCGTATCTCTGCCTGGAGCAGCCGCTCCCCGGTGACGCGGCCGCGGTGATCTTCTTTCTCGCGCGCCTACCGGATGTACTCGCCACCGCCGGCGATCGTGGCTACCGTCTCGTCAATCTGGAGGCGGGCATCGCGGGCGGCCGCGCCTACCTGGCGGCGTACGCGCACGGCTTCGGCGCCTCCGGGCTCACCTTCTACGACTCGGACGTGGTCGATTTCTTCTCGCCACACGCGACCAGCAAGGACGCCATCTTCGTCACCGCGCTCGGGCGCGGGACGACCGGCGCAGGCGACATGCTAATATCGAGCGCGATTCAGCCGCCGAAGACCGTCCAACCACCATGAAGGAGGCCGCGACTCGATGAAGAAGTACCAGCTCATGGCGCCGGGCCCGACGCCCGTGCCCAGCGAAGTGCTGCTGGCGATGGCGCAGCCGATGCTTCACCACCGCACGCCCGAGTACGAAGCGCTCTTCCTCGAGGTTCGGGCCGGGCTCAAGAAGCTGTTCCAGACCTCCCAGGAGGTGCTGCCCTTCGCCTGCTCGGGCACGGGCGCCATGGAAGCGGCCGTGGTCAACACGCTCTCCGCCGGCGACACGGTGGCGGTGGTGCTGGCGGGCAAGTTCGGCGAGCGCTGGCTGGAGATCTGCAAGGCTTTCGGCATCAACGTGGTGGAGCTGACGGCGCCCTTCGGCGAGACGGTGCCGGCGGAGCGCGTGGCGGAGGCGCTGAAGAAGCAGCCCACCATCGCAGCCGTCCTCACGCAGCACAGCGAGTCGTCGACCGGTGTGCTCCACGACGTGCGCGGCTACGCCGCAGTCACGCGCGGCACGAACGCCATCCTCATCGCGGACGCCGTGTCGAGCCTCGGGATCGCCAATCTGGAGATGGACGCCTGGGGTGTGGACGTGGTGGTGGCGGGCTCGCAGAAGGGACTGATGTTGCCTCCCGGCCTTGCCTTCTGCGCGGTGAGCGACAAGGCGTGGGCGAAGGTGAAGACCTCGACGCTGCCGAAGTATTACTTCGACCTCGCCGCGGAGCGGAAGACGGTGTCGAAGAACGAGGCGCACTTCACTCCGGCGGTCTCGATCGTCATCGGCCTGCGAGAAGTCCTGCGCATGATCGAGAAGGAAGGACTGGCCAACGTCTTCAAGCGCCACGACCGCCTCGCCCGCGCTACGCGCGCGGGAGTGGAAGCCCTCGGCCTGTCGCTCTTCGCCAAGGCCAACCCGAGCCCGGCGCTCACGGCGGTGGTGGCGCCGCCCGGCGTGGACAGCGAGAAGATCCTGTCCACCTTCTCGACCTCGCACAACATCACGATCGCGGGCGGGCAGGGGGAGATGAAGGGCAAGATCTTCCGCCTCGGCCACATGGGCTACGCCGCCGAGCTGGACACCATTGCCGCGCTCGCCGCCCTCGAGCAGGTGCTCGCCGAGCTCGGCCATCCCGTGGACTTCGGCGCCGGCGTGCGCGGCGCGCAGAAGGTGTTCGCCGACAAGTCGTGAAGCGCGTCCTCGTCACCGACGCGCTCCAGACGGTCGGTGTCGAGGCCCTCCGCAAGCACGGCCTTGAAGTGGACGTGGCCGGCACGCTGTCGGAGGCCGACCTCGTCGCGCGTATCGGCGGGTACGAGGGTCTCATCGTTCGCAGCGCCACCAAGGTCACACGCGCCGTGCTGGAAGCAGGAGCGCTCCTGGAGGTGATCGGGCGCGCGGGCGCGGGCGTGGACACGATCGACGTAGGGGCCGCCACCGAGCGCGGGGTGGTGGTGATGAACACGCCCGGCGGCAACACCACCGCGGTCGCCGAGCACACGATGGCCCTGCTGCTCGCCCTCGCCCGCCGCATTCCCGCCGCCGACGCCTCGCTCAAAGCGGGGCGCTGGGACAAGAGCGCGCTGCAGGGCGTCGAGCTCTTCGGCAAGGTGTTCGGCCTGCTCGGGCTCGGCCGCATCGGCGGCGAGGTGGCGCGGCGCGCCCTCGGCTTCCGCATGCAGGTGATCGCCTACGATCCCTATCTCACCCGTGAGGCGGCGGAGCGCCTCGGTGTGGAGAGCGTGGAGATGGACGAGCTCCTGGCGCGCGCCGACTTCATCTCCGTTCACACGCCGCTCACGGGCGAGACCCGGCACCTGATCGGCGACGCCGAGCTGGCACGCATGAAGCCGGGCGTGCGGCTGATCAACTGCGCGCGCGGCGGCATTATCGACGAGCACGCGCTCGCGCGCGCTATCGAGGCCGGCGGTGTGGGGGGGGCCGCGCTGGACGTCTTCGAGCAGGAGCCGCCGCCGACGGACCACGGGCTGGTGCGCCTGCCCCAGGTCATCGTCACGCCGCACCTCGGTGCCGCCACCGACGAGGCGCAGACGGCGGTGGCGCTGGCCATCGCCGACCAGGTGGCGGACGCGCTCGTGCGCGGTGTGGTGGCCAACGCGGTCAACCTGCCGTCCATGGACGCGGAGACGCTGAAGGAGCAGGCGCCCTACGCCGCCCTCGCCGCCGCCATGGGCCGCTTCCTCGCGCAGATGGCGGACGGTCGCATGGCCGAGGTGCGGCTGACCTACGCGGGGGAGGTGACGACGCGGCCCACCTCCGGCCTCACGCTCGCCCTCGTGCGCGGCCTGCTCGGCGGCATCCTCGAGGAGCACGTCACTGACGTCAACGCGATGCTCATCGCAAGGGCGCGCGGCCTGCGCGTGACCGAGACCACGACTACCGACAGCGCCGACTATGCGAGCCTGCTCACCGCCGAGCTGCGCACGGACCGGGCGTCGTCGTCGGTGTCGGGCGCGCTCTTCAACCGCCGTGAGCCCCGCTTCGTGCGCATCGACGGTTACGCGCTGGAGGCGGTACCGCAGGGGTGGATGCTGGTGTTCGCCAACCTCGACGTGCCGGGTGTCATCGGCCGCATCGGCACGCTCTGCGGCCACCACCACATCAACATCGCCGGTATGCAGCTCGGCCGCGAACGCCGCGGCGGCCGCGCCGTGTCCATCCTGAACCTGGACGACCCCATGCCCGCCGCCGCGCTGGAGGAGCTCCGCGCGCTGCCCGACATCGTGTCGGCGAGGCTCGTGAAGCTGTAGCTACGAGGCGTCGAGCCGCCTCATCTCCATGGCCGCCTGTACAGCGTCGCGCAGGTGCTGGAGGTCGATCGGCTTGGTGACGTAGTCGAAGGCGCCGAATGCGAGCGCCTGCCTGGCGACGGCGACGTCGGCCGTCCCGCTCACCATGATGACCTTGACGTCCGGCGCGACGGCCCGGATCGCCACGAGGGCGTTGACACCCGAGATGCCCGGCATGTCGATATCGAGCAGGACCACGTCGATCGGGAGCTCGGTGACGGCCCGTACGCCCGCCGTTCCGGTCTCTGCCACGTGCGTCGCGTAGCCCTGCACGCCGAGGAGCTCGACCAGCAGCTCGCGCACGGCGCCATCGTCGTCGACGATGAGGACGGTGCCCCGCGACGGCGCGGGCGCCGGTGGCGGCGCAGTGGCACGTGGGCCGGGTCGCGGCGGCGCCTCGGCGGCGGCGGCCGCGCCGTCGATGCCGAGCGCCCGGCCCAGGTCCGAGAACTCGAAAGGCTTGGCGAGCACGCAGGCGGCGCCCAGCGCGAGGGCGCGGGCTCTCAGCTCGTCGTCCGCGAGGGCGGTGACGACGACGACCGTGATCGACGGATCGAACCGATGGATTCTGATGAGGGCGTCGAGTCCGCCCAGACGCGGCATCGTCACGTCGAGCACGATGGCCTGCGGGCGCGAGCGCTTGACGTGGAGCAGCGCCTCCAGACCGTTCTCGGCCTGCAGCACCTGAGCCCCTTGCGCGGTCACGTACTCCACGACCATCGCACGCAGGTCGGAGTCATCATCGGCGACGAGGATCGTCTTCATCGCGACGCGGTGCGCGGAAGCCGGAAGGCGAATCGCGAACCGCGCCCCGGCTCGCTCTCCACCCAGATCCGACCCCCGTGGGCCTCGACGAGGTGGCGGCAGATCAACAGCCCCAGGCCGCTGCCCTGCGTCCCCGCCGACTTACCTGACGCGGTCTGGCTGAACTTCTGGAACAGCAGCGGCAGCTCCTCGGAGGGGATGCCGGCCCCGGAATCCGTCACTGCAATCTCGGTCTGGTCGTCCACCGTCGCCACCTCCACCACGATCTTGCCTCCGTCAGGCGTGAACTTGAGGGCGTTACTCAAGAGGTTCATCAAGATCTGGTCGAGCCGGTGCGGGTCGGCGTCGATCGTGTTCGGCTCGTGCGCGCCGATGGCATCCACGGAGACGCCGCGACGTTGCCCGGCGACGTGGAACCGTTCCACGACATCACGCGCGAGGTGGGCGACGTCCACCGCCTTTCGCTCGATGCTGAGCTTGCCCGCCTCCAGCTTGGAGACGTCCAGGATCTCCCCGATGAGGCGCAACATCCTGACGCACGATTGCTGAACCGCCTCGACATACCGCCGGGGTTTGTCGCCGGCGGAGACATCGAGCGATGCCTCGAGCAGATCCGCATAGCCCTTGATGACCGTCAGCGGCGAACGCAGGTCGTGGATGAGCATCGACGTGAAATTCGCGCGCAGGTCCTGCACCTCGCGCAGCAGCCGGCGGCGTTCAATGACCCCGCGCACGCGAATCTCCACGCGGCGAGCGTCGATCGGCTTGGTGATGTAGTCCACCGCTCCCGCGCGAAGGGCATGGTCCATCGCGTCGAGACTGTCGTCGGTCGCGGTCAGGATGATGACCGGAATCTCGCGGGTGCGCGGATCGGCCTCGAGG
>JBKKCN010000147.1:0-9798 GCA_046712525.1 Candidatus Rokuibacteriota bacterium | reverse complement strand
GTCGAGGACGATCGGAAAGGCAATCCGAAGAAGGTGATGGCGGAAGTCATCGGCGAGGCCGCGCGCCTCGGCGGCGCCGCCGTGGAAGCGGTGTGGGTCACCGACAAGGCGTCGCCCGAGGGGCTGGCGCAGCTCGGGGCGTGGGGAGCGACGAGGATCCTGCTGCTCGAGAACGCCGCCTTCGCCACGTACATGGGCGAGGTGTGGACGCCGGTGCTCGCGGATCTCGCCGCCAAGGAGTCGCCCAAGGCGATCATCGCTCCCGTCACCAGCCGCCAGCGCGAGCTCGTCGCGCGCCTGGCCGCGCGCCTTGGTGTGGGGCTCGCGGCTGACTGTGTCGGCTTCAAGATGGAGGGCGACAAGCTCGTGGCGACGCGGCCCGTATACGCGGGCAAGCTGTTGTCCAAGGTCACCTGGGCGAAGCAGCCCTGGGTGGCCACGCTGCGCCCGAACGTCTTCCGTCCCGCGGAGTCGCAAGCCGGCAAGACGGCCACCGTCGACAAGCCCGCGGTCACCGTGCCCCCGGCCACCATGAAGCTGGTGGAGCGGCGCGAGGAGGCCTCGACGGGCCTGCCGGAGCTGGCGGAGGCGGAGACGGTCATCTCGGGCGGCCGCGGCATGAAGGGTCCCGAGAACTACGTGATCCTCGAGGACCTCGGCCGCGTCATCGGCGCCGCCGTGGGCGCCTCGCGGGCGGCGGTGGACGCCGGGTGGCGGCCGCACCGCTTCCAGATCGGACAGACGGGTCGCACGATCTCGCCCAAGCTCTACCTGGGTTTCGGCGTGTCGGGCGCCATCCAGCACCTGGCGGGCATGCGCACCTCCAAGGTCATCGTGGCCATCAACAAGGATCCGGAGGCGCCCATCTTCAAGATCGCCGACTACGGCATCGTGGGCGATCTTTTCGAGGTGGTGCCGGCGCTCACGGCGGAATTCAAGAAGCTCCTGGAGAAATAGCCTGCATCTCGACCTCACGGAAGAGCAGCAGATTGTGCAGGCGATGGCGCGCGAGTTCGCGGAGTCGGAGATCCGTCCCATTGCGGCGGAGATCGACCGGGACGCGCGCTTTCCGCATGAGACCGTCAAGCGCATGGGCGAGCTGGGCCTCATGGGGATCGCCATCCCGGAGAAGTGGGGGGGCGCGGGCTCCAGCACGGTGGCGTACACGGTGGCGCTGGAGGAGATCGCGAAGGCGTGCGCCTCGCACGCGGTGGTGATGTCGGTCAACAACTCGCTCTATTGCGATCCCGTCTACAAGTTCGGCACCGACGCGCAACGCGAGCGGTTCCTCAAGCCCGTCGCCTCCGGGCACACCCCCGGCTGCTTCGCGCTCACGGAGGCGCAGGCGGGCTCGGATGCCCGCAACCAGAACACCCTCGCCGCGCGTGACGGCGACGGCTACGTCATCACCGGACGCAAGCAGTTCATCAGCACCGGGCGCGAGGCGACCTTCGCCCTCGTCTTCGCCCAGACGGACCGCGACAAGCGGCACCGCGGCATCAGCGCCTTCGTGGTGGAGAAGGGCACCCGCGGCTTCACCGTGTCCAAGACGGAGGACAAGCTTGGCATCCGCGCGTCCGATACCGCCGAGCTCGTGTTCGACGAGTGCCGCGTGCCCGCGGCGAATCGGATCGGTGCAGAGGGCGAGGGCTTCAAGATCGCGATGACCACCATCGACGGCGGCCGCATCGGCATCGCGGCGCAGGCGGTGGGCATCGCGGCGGGCGCCTTCGAGCGCGCCGTCGCCTACGCGCGCGAGCGCAAGGCTTTCGGCGTGCCCATCGGCCAGCACCAGATGATCCAGTGGATGCTCGCCGACATGGCCACCACTATCGACGGCGCGCGCCTGCTCACGCATCGCGCGGCCACGCTGAAGGACGGCGGTCTGCCCTACGGCACCGCGGCGGCGATGGCCAAGCTCTTCGCCGCCGAGACCGCGATGAAGGTGACCACCGATGCCGTGCAGGTGCACGGCGGGTACGGCTTCATCAAGGAGTACGAGGTGGAGCGCTACTTCCGCGACGCGAAGATCACCCAGATCTACGAGGGCACCTCGCAGATCCAGAAGCTGGTCATCGCGCGCGAGGTGTTCAAGTGATCGCCAGCGTGCGCGGCTTCACCGACTACTTCGACGGCGTCCGGCGCCGCACCGTCGGCTTCTTCCGCGCGTTGCCGGCCGACCGCATCGACTGGGCACCGCGCGCGGGCGAGTATACGGCGGGCGACGTCATCCGCCACGTCGCCGCCTGCGAGCCGATGTTCGTGGGCGCCGCGCTGGATCGCCCGTGGCGTTACGTCGGCCACGAGCGCGAGCGGGGCGCCGGCCTCGAGCAGGCGCTCGCCTATCTCGATGCGTGTCATGCGACGGCAGGCGCGCTGCTGGCGGCCGCCGATGACGAGGCGCTCACGGCCGTGGTGCCCTCCCTCGAGCCGGGGGCGCGCCCCATCAAGGCGTGGCGGTTGCTGATGGCGATGACGGAGCACGAGGTGCACCACCGCAGCCAGCTCGCGTCGTATCTGACGTGGATGGGCGTGGAGGCGCCGGACGTGTTCGGCCTCGGCGTGGAAGACGTGATGCGATTGACCGCCGAGCCGGCGGGGAGGCGCTCATGAGCAGCTTCGAGTCGCTGTCGGGGATTCCCGTGAAGGCGCTGTACACGCCGGAGGATCTCGCGGGCAAGACGTACGAGGAGCGGCTGGGCAAGCCGGGCGAGTACCCGTTCACGCGCGGCGTATATCCCACCATGTATCGCGGGCGGCTGTGGACGATGCGCATGTTTGCCGGCTTCGGGCGCCCCGAGGACACCAACGAGCGCTTCAAGTACCTGCTCGCGCAGGGGCAGACGGGCCTCTCCACCGCCTTCGACATGCCGGCGCTGATGGGCTACGACGCGGACCACCCTCGCGCGCGCGGTGAAGTGGGCAAGGAAGGCGTGTCGATCTCCACGCTCAACGATTTCGAGCGGCTCTTCGCGGACATTCCTCTTGGCGACGTCACCACCTCCATGACGATCAACTGCACGGCCTCGGTGGCGCTCGCGATGTACCTCGCCCTCGCCGAGAAGCAGGGCGTGTCGTGGGACCGCGTGGGCGGCACCATGCAGAACGACATGCTCAAGGAGTTCATCGCTCAGAAAGAGTGGATCTGCCCGCCGGTGCCGGCCGTCCGCATCGTCACCGACATGATCGAGTTCACCTCGAAGCACGTCCCACGCTTCAACCCTGTCTCCATCTCGGGCTACCACATCCGCGAGGCGGGCTCGACGGCCGTGCAGGAGCTGGCCTTCACGCTCGCGGACGGTCTTGGCTACGTGGAAGCGGCGCTCGCGCGCGGCCTGGACATCGACGCCTTTGCCCCGCGCCTGTCCTTCTTCTTCGACATCCATAACGACTTCTTCGAGGAGATCGCCAAGCTGCGGGCGGCGCGCCGCATGTGGGCGCGCTTCATGAAGGAGCGCTTTCACGCGAAGAAGCCGGAGTCGATGCGCCTGCGCACGCACACGCAGACGGCGGGGGTGTCGGCCACCGCCCAGCAGCCCTTGAACAATATCGCGCGCGTGGCCATGCAAGCGCTGGCGGCGGTGCTCGGCGGCGCGCAGTCCCTGCACACGAACTCCTACGACGAGACGTGGGCGCTGCCCACGGAGGACGCGGTCACGGTGGCGCTGCGCACGCAGCAGATCATCGCCGAGGAGACGGGCGTGCCACTGACCACCGATCCGCTCGGCGGCTCCTATTACCTCGAGTCGCTCACCGACCAGATGGAGGCGCGCGCGCTGGAGTACATCGCGACCATCGACGCCATGGGCGGCATGGTGGCCGCCATCGACGAGGGCTATCCGCAGAAGGAGATCGCGGACGCCGCCTACCGGTACCAGCTCATGGACGACCGCGCCGAGAAGATCACGGTGGGCGTGAACAAGTACGTGATGGCCGAGGGGCGGCCCATCAACTTCCTGCGCATCGACGAGGCGGTGGAGACGGAGCAGATCGACAAGGTGGGCCGCTTCAAGGCGTCGCGCGACATGGCGCGCGTGGAGCGACGGCTCAAGCAGCTCGCCGATGCCTGCCGCAACGGCGACAACGTGATGCCCGTGCTGGTGGACGCCGTGAAGGACTACGCGAGCCTGGGCGAGATCAGCGACGTGTACCGCGAGGTGTTCGGCCTGTACCGCGAGCCCATAATCTTTTGACGAGGGCGATGAAAATGGCCCATCTGCTTCGTTGGCTCGGTCGTGCCTCCCTGCGGCGTACAGGAGTACGCCTCGGTCGGCACTTCCCTCGCCGCCTCGCATCTGGACCATTTTGATCGCCCTCGGGCGTTCCGTAGGGTGGTATTCGTGCGATGCGTATTCACCAAGCCGAAGGGGATAGCGACATGAACGAGGCGATCCGGATCACGAAGGCGGCGGCGAAGAAGGAGAAGCCCAAGGACAAGGACCTGGGGTTCGGGGTCGATTTCACGGACCACATGTTCGTGATGGACTTTCAGGAGGAGAAGGGCTGGTACGATCCGCGCGTCGAGCCCTACGGGCCCATCGCGCTCGATCCCGCGGCGGCCGTGCTGCACTACGCCCAGTCCATCTTCGACGGGCTCAAGGCGTTCCGCGGCACCGACGGCACCGTGCGTCTCTTCCGCCCCCAGAAGCACGTGGAGCGGATGAACAACTCGGCGCGGCGCCTGTGCATCCCACCCCTGGACGAGGAGATGGCGCTGCGCTCCCTCGTCACCCTCGTGGGCCTCGAGAAGGAGTGGGTGCCTGCCACGGTGGGCACGTCGCTCTACGTGCGGCCCACCATCATCGCCAACGAGGCCTTCCTCGGTGTCCGTCCCGCGAAGTCGTACATCTACTACGTCATCCTGTCGCCGGTGGGCGCGTATTACCCCGAGGGCATGAATCCGGTGAAGATCCTCGTCGTCGACAAGTACGTGCGCGCCGTGGATGGTGGCGTGGGCGGCGTCAAGACGGGCGGTAACTATGCGGCGAGCCTGTACGCCGCCGACGAGGCCAAGCACGACGGCTTCACGCAGGTGCTGTGGCTGGACGGCCGCGAGCGGAAGTACCTCGACGAGGTGGGCACCATGAACATCATGGTCCGCATCGGCGACGAGATGATCACGCCGCCCCTCACGGGCACCATCCTGCCCGGCGTCACCCGCGACTCGGCGCTCACCCTCATGCGTGAGTGGGGGCTGCGTGTGTCCGAGCGGCCGGTGGCGATCGACGAGGTGCGCGCCGCCGCCGACAAGGGCACGCTGCGCGAGGTGTGGGGCACGGGCACCGCCGCCGTCATCTCGCCCGTGGGTGAGCTGTCCTACAAGGGACAGCGCATCGTCATCAATAACGGCAGGATCGGTGAGGTCACGCAGCGGTTGTACGATGCAATCGTCGGCATCCAGTACGGCACGGCTCCCGACCCGCGCCGCTGGATGGTGGCGGTCGACTAAGGAGCGTGTCATGAGCGAGTGTGTGTTCTGCAAGATCTGCGAGGGGCAGCTTCCGTCCATGAAGGTGTACGAGGACGAGCGCACGCTCGTCATCATGGACATCAATCCCCTCACCTCCGGACACTGCCTCGTGCTCACGAAGGCGCACGCGGCCACCCTGTGGGAATCGGACGTCGAAGACCTGCAGGCAGCGATGGCGACCGCGCAGAAGGTGTCCAAGGCGCTGCGCGAGGCGCTGAAGCCGGACGGGCTCAACGTGCTGCAGGCCAACGGCGCCGCCGCCTTCCAGTCGGTGTTCCACTTCCACCTGCACCTCATCCCGCGCTGGAGCAAGGACGGCAAGGGCTTCGACTGGACGCCGGTGCCCGGTGACCGCGCGCAGATCATCGCCGTGGGCGAGCGCGTCCGCGACCTCGTGGGGGAGTGAGCGTGGCCGAGCGCACGGTACGGGTGGTGGTCGCCAAGCCGGGGCTCGACGGCCACGACCGCGGGGCCAAGATCGTGGCGCGCGCCCTTCGCGACGCCGGCTTCGATGTCATCTACACGGGACTGCACCAGACGCCGGAGCAGGTGGTGGCCACCGCGCTGCAGGAGGACGCCGATGCCATCGGGCTCAGCGTGCTGTCGGGCGCGCACAACTACCTGTTCAAGCGCGTGCTCGAGCTGCTGCGCGAGAAGGGGGCCGAGGACGTGGTCGTCTTCGGCGGCGGCATCATTCCCCCCGATGACATCGCCGCCCTCAAAGAGCTCGGCGTGAAGGAGCTCTTCACGCCGGGGACCTCCACGCAGGACATCATCCGCTTCGTCCGCGAGCACGTGCGCGCCGCTGTGTAGCGTGCCGCAGGTGGGAGACAGCCGTGGCTGACGAGGACGTGCAGTCGGAGATCGAGCGCCTGCGAGCGGAGAATGCCGCCCTCAAGGCGGGAGCGACACGCGGAGTGTCACTCAAGGTGAGCGAGAAGGGCGGCGTGTCGGTGTACGGGCTCGGGCGCTTTCCGGTCACGCTCTACAAGGAGCAGTGGGCGAGGCTGCTCGACATGGCCGACGACATCCGCGCCTTCCTGAAGGCGCACGACGCGGAGCTGAAGGCCAAGGAGAAGCGCTGAGGTCTCGATGGACTTCGAGCTGACGGCGGAGCAACGCAGCATCCGCGACGTCGCCCGCGACTTCGCGGCCGCGGAGCTCGGTGACAAGATCGCACCCTACGACGAGCGCAGCGAGTTCCCCCACGAGATCGTGAAGAAGCTCGGACCCCTCGGCTTCCTGGGCGTGGTGATTCCCGAGGAGTACGGTGGCGCCGGGCTCGATTACGTCTCCTACGCGCTCATCGTGGAGGAGCTGAACCGCGGCGACGCCTCCGTCGGCATCACCATGTGGGCGCACAACTCGCTGTGCGCCAACCACATCGCGCTCTTCGCCTCCCCCGCGCTGAAAGCGAAGTACCTGCCCCCGCTCGCGCGCGGCGAGGTGCTGGGCGCGTGGGGGCTCACCGAGCCCGGCTCGGGCTCGGACGCGGCCGCCCTGCGCACGCGCGCGGACAAGCGCGACGGCGGCTGGGTGCTCAACGGCAGCAAGGCGTTCATCACCAACGCCTCCGTGGGGCAGACGGCGGTGGTGATGGCGCGCACGAGCCCCGACGGAAAATCGAAGGGCATTTCCGCCTTCGTGCTGGAGAAGGGCATGCCGGGCTTCAGTGCGGGCACGCCGTACCGCAAGCTGGGCCTCCACGCGTCCGATACCGCTGAGCTGATCTTCGAGGACGCGCGCGTCCCCGCCGGCAATCTGGTGGGCGAGCTGGGCGCGGGCTTCGTGCAGGCCATGCAGGTGCTGGAGGGCGGGCGCATCGCGATGGCCGCCATGTCGGTGGGCATCGCGCAGGCCGCTCTCGACCAGGCGGTGAAGTACATGAAGCAGCGCAGCGCCTTCGGCAAGACGCTCGCCGAGTTCAACGGGCTGCAGGGCATGATCGCCGACATCGCCACCGAGGTGGAGGTGGCGCGCCTGCTCACGCTGCGCGCGGCGTGGCTGAAGGACCAGGGCCGGCCCGCCATGCACGCGGCGGCGATGGCCAAGCTCTTCGCCTCCGAGACGGCGATGCGGGCGGCGACGAAGGCGGTGCAGGTGCACGGCGGCGCGGGTTACATCACGGAGTTTCCCGTGGAGCGCATCTTCCGTGACGCGAAGCTCACCGAGATCGGCGAAGGGACCTCCGAGGTCCAACGCATGCTCATCGCGCGGGGTATCTTGCAGCTGTCGTGAGCGAGCTCATCGTCGTCGATTCCGTCAGCAAACGGTTCGCGACGACCTCTGGGCCGGTGGAAGCCCTTCGCAACGTCTCCCTCGCCGTGGGCAGCGGCGAGTTCTGCACCCTGCTCGGTCCCTCCGGCTGCGGCAAGTCCACGCTCCTCGGCATGCTCGGCGGCCTCATCGCGCCCGATGGGGGCACCGTCACCGTGGACGGGCGCGGGGTAAGCGCGCCCGATCCCCGCCGCGTGGCCACCGTCTTCCAGGACCCCGGCCTCTTTCCGTGGCGGACGACGGTGGAGAACATCGAGTTCGGTCTCGAGCTACAGGGTGTGCCGCGCGCGCGCCGGCGCAGTGTAGCCATCGAGCTGCTGGCGCCGCTCGGGCTCCAGGAGTTCGCGGGCAAGTACCCCCGCGAGCTGTCGGGCGGCATGCGCCAGCGCGTGGCCATCGGGCGCGCCCTCGCCATCGACACCCAGATCATCCTGATGGACGAGCCCTTCGGCGCCCTCGACGAGCAGACGCGCGTGCTCATGGGCGAGTGGCTGCTCGACATCTGGCGGCGCACGCGCAAGACCGTGGTCTTCGTGACCCACAGCCTGCACGAAGCGCTCGCCCTCTCCACGCGCGTGATCGTCATGACGGCGCGGCCGGGACGGATCAAGAGCGTGCTGGAGCTGCCTTTGCCGTACCCGCGCGCGATGGAGTCCGCGGAGCTGGTGACGTTGCGCGCCCGGCTGTGGGGCGACATGCGCGATGAGTCGCTGCGGGCGATGGGCGAGCGGCCGTGAAGGTGGCCCTGGCGCAGGTGGCGATGGTGGTGGCCGTGCTGGGCGCGTGGGAGATCTTCGCCCGCTCCGCCAACCCGTTGCTGTACGTGCCCCCGTCCGCGGCCGTGCCCGCTCTCGGCCGGCTTCTCCGGCTCGAGTCGTATCCGGAGCTGCCGGAGCACCTGCTGCTCACCGTGCGGGAGATCGTGGCCGCGTACCTGCTCGCCATCGTGGCCGGCCTCGCCTGCGGCTTCGTCCTCGGCTTCAACCGTGTCGTCGGCCGCGCCTACGGCCCGCTCATCGCCGCGCTGTACGCGGTGCCCGCCGTGGTCTGGTACCCATCGCTGATGCTGTTCTTCGGCCTCGACGCCGCGTCGAAGATCGCCTTCGGCTTCCTGCTCGGATTTTTTCCGATCACGCTCGCCGTCCTCGCCGGCATCCGACAGGTCAACCCGCAGCTCGTCACGGTGGCGCGCGCCTTCGGTGCCTCCTCGCCGACGATCTTCCGCAAGGTGATGCTGCCCGCCATGCTGTTCACGCTCGTGGGCGGCCTGCGCACGGGGCTGGCATTGTCCGTCATCGGCGTCATCGTGGGCGAGATCCTCGGTTCCAAGGCGGGCATGGGCTCCCTCATCAACCACGCCTACGGCCTCTTTCGCACCGCCGACTACGTCGCCCTCGTGGTGGTGACGCTCGTCCTCATCCTCGCCTCGGACGCCCTCGCCGGCCTCGCCGAGCGGCGCGCGCAGCGGTGGACGGAATGAGCGGCGACACCTTCCGGGTGCGGCTGCTGCAACTGTCGAGCGTGGTGACGGTGCTCGCGGTGTGGGAGGCGATCGCGCGCGCGGGGTGGGTCGATCCATTGTTCGTGCCCTCGCCCACGGCCGTCGCGCATGCGTTCGGCCGGGTGGGCGGTGCCGCGCTGTCGGGACTCGGCGACACGCTGCTCAAGACCGCCGTTGCCTACGTGTTGTCCGTCGTGCTCGGCGTCAGCGTGGGCGTCGTGATCGGCTCCATGCGCTCGCTGCGGAGGGTGGTGAACCCGTTCGTGATCGCCCTCTACGGGATCCCGAAGATCCTGGTCCTGCCGTGGATCGTCCTGCTCCTCGGCTTCGGCACCGCGCCCGCCATCCTGTACGGGGCCATTCACGGGCTGTTCCCCATCGTCGTGCTCGTGATGGGCGGAGTGCGCGACGTGGACCGCACGCTGCTCACCGTCGCGCGCGCCTTCGGCGCCTCCACGTGGCAGCTGTACTGGAAGGTCATCCTCCCCGCCATCGTGCCCACCGTGCTGGCGGGCATGCGCCTCGCCGTGGTGTTCTGCCTGCTCGGCGT
>JBKKCN010000146.1:0-4809 GCA_046712525.1 Candidatus Rokuibacteriota bacterium | reverse complement strand
CACATCCTGCACACCCTGGAGAAGGTGCACGGCAACCGTACCGAGGCGTCGCGGCTGCTCGGGATCAGCCTGCGATGCTTGCAGTACAAGCTGAAGGAGTACGTGAAGGAGCACGTCAAGGAGGCCGGCCTGTAGAACGGCGGCTCCCTCTGAGCGCCGTGATAGATTGGGCCCGAGTATGGTCGCGGCCCGAGCTCTGCTGCTCCTCGCGCTTGTGACCTTGGTCCCCGGCGTCGCTGCCGCCCAGTCCCCGGGGCCGGTGACGCTACCCGTGGTCACGCCACGCACACCGCCGCCGTCCAGCATTCCTTCCGCGCCGGCCGTCGTGCTTCCCACGCCCACCCCCTCCACGGTCGGTCCCGTGCAGACGTTCATCCTCCGGCCCACCGTCGCCTTCTCCGAGGAATACACGGACAACTTCAATCGCACGGAGAGCGGGCTGGTCTCCAACCTGCGCTCGACGATCGCTCCCGGACTGCTCGTCCTCATCGACCGGGGATTCCTCACCGGTCAAGCAACCTACAGCCTGTCCGTCTTCCACGACTCCTCCGACGACGCGGTCGGATATTTCAACACGTTCGCCGGCCGCCTGTCGTGGGAGGCCACGCCTCGAATCCGGATCGACGCCGCCTACGCGCTGTCGCAGAGCGACGAGCCAGAGCGTGCAGACCGGCTCAACCTGCGGCAGGAGCGGCAGCGGTTCACCCTCAACACGTTCTCGCTCGACGTGATCTATGCCCTGGCTGTCATCGAAGTCCGCCCGCACTATCGCCTGTCTCACTTCTCCTCGCGTGAGGAGACCACCATCTCGCACACCCTTGGCGTGGGAAGCTCGCTCGCTCTGGACAAGATCCACACGCTCACGGCGGGCTACGACTATCTCACCACCGAGACCAGTGGCGAGCGGAGGGTCGTGGCCTCCGCGCGGGGAAACTCGAGCACGAAAGGGCACGAGGTGACCGCGTCGATATCGCGCGACCTGAGCGCGCGGGCCACCGCCGGGCTCTCCGGCTCGTACGCCGCGCGCCGGCAGACGACGCCCGACCGGCAGAGCGACTTCACACGTTGGAACCTGTCGGTCTTCAACAACTACGTTCTTCCCGAGAAGATCATCATGCGGGGCAACATCGGCGTGAGCCAGCTGAACGGCGATCAGTCGAGCGGTCGCCCGCTGCTGACGAGCGTCAGTAGCTTGTCGTACTGGTTCGGGCCCGCCCTCGCCACGGTAACCGTCGAGCGCGGATTCTCGGAGACGTTCGGCGAGGGAGAGAACTTCGGCGTGGTGGAGACCTCGGGGATCTCCGCTTCACTCACGTACCCGTTCACCCCGTCCGTGCGCGGCTCCGCCGATGTGTCGTACCGCGAGAACAAGTTCACGGGCGAGGGGGACAGTGGCCGAAGTGGCCGCGCCGGCACCGAGGACACGACCATTAGCGGCACCGTCTCGCTGTCAGTCCAGCTTCTCCGGTGGCTTGGCTCCACTCTCCAGTACGCCTACACCGACACGTCGTCGTCTGAGGCCGACCAAAGCTTCACCGAAAACCGGATCCTGCTCCGCTTCAACGCCGCGTTCTAGAACAGCGTACCTGTCACAGATTCTTCCGCCTCCCACGCAGATGTTGCGCGCGCCAGTGCGCACAAAATGCGTCGCGACCGTTAAAAGAATTTACTGCTGGTCCTCCTGATCCGCGAAAACATGGGCAAACCTTACATTTCTTGCAGCGACTCAAGTTTGGCCCAGTACCTGCTTTGCTGGCTGCGGCTGTCAGACACTCTCGTTGAAGGGGCACGACGATTCCGAGGTCGATCAGCAGGCTGGCAGCAATCAAGGAACTGCTCGAGCGCGATACCGTCGCCGTCGAGGTCGTGCGATACCTCGACCTCCATAGCGACGCCGCCGACACCGCCCGCGGCATCGCCGAATGGTGGATCCGGCGCGACGTGGTGGCTACGGCTCAAGCCCTCGCCAGGCTGCTCGAGTTCGGCGTCGTCGATTCCTATCCTGTGCAGGACGCCACCTCCGTCTACGCGTACACGAAGAACCGGCTGCTGCGTCAGAGTCTGAATCAGTGGCTCAAGGCCCTGATGGGCCAGCCGGCCCCCGTCGAGGGTAGCTAGTGCCTCGCATCTTCGGCCACTACGTGCCCTCGCCGCTGCTGCTGCTCATCGGTGCCGAAGCCGCCGTCGTCTTCGGGTCCGTCTTCGTCGGGCTCGCCCTGCCCGTGATCGGCATCGCCGCTGTCCGCCCCGCCTGGGGCGATGCCGTGCCCGCCGCCGGCATCCTGACGGTGCTCGTGCTGGCGATGATCCACGTCGCCGCCCTCTATGACATGCGCCAGGCGTACGGCCGCCGGGAGGTGTTCCTCCGTCTGGGCACGGCCTTCCTCGGGGCCTACTTCACCATCGCCATGCTGGGGTACCTTGCGCAGCCGCTGACGCTGAGCCGCAAGGCCTTCGTCCTCTCTTTCGTCTCGGCGCTTCCCGCCCTGTTCCTCCTCCGTTTGCTCCATGACCGGCTCACGGCCGACAGCCGGCGACGCCGCAAGGTGCTCCTGCTCGGTTCCGGTCGCGTCAGCCACATGATCGCCGCCGCGGTCCGCGAGTCTCATCACAGCTACGAGCTGGCCGGCTGTCTCGACGCCACGCCGGGGGCGCGGTCCACCGATGAGGGGCTCTGGTCGCTCGGCACCATCGAGGACCTCGAGTGGATCTCGAAGGTGACCCACCCCGACGTCATCGTGGTGGCGCTCGAGGAACGTCGGGGAACGCTGCCGGTGACGGAGATCGTGGAATGCAAGCTGCGGGGCATCGAGGTGGAGGACTGGCCGAGCTTCTACGAGAAGCTGACCGGTAAGATCCCGGTCAGCGACCTGCGCCCGAGCTGGCTGGTCTTCGCCGATGGCTTTCGACCGCCGCGCGCGACGATGCTGACCAAACGAGCCATCGACATCGGAGCGTCGGTGTTCGGCTGCCTCGTCAGCCTCCCGTTGATGCTCGTGGTGGCGGCCTGGATCAAGCTGGACTCCCCGGGGCCCGTCTTCTTCCGCCAGGAACGCAGCGGCCAGTTCGGGCGCATCTTCCCGGTGTTCAAGTTCCGCTCCATGCGCGTGGACGCGGCGCGCCTGCCGGCGCCGGCGCCCGGCGAGCCCGACCTTCGCGTCACACGCGCGGGGCGCTTGCTTCGTCGGACGCGCGTCGACGAGCTGCCCCAGCTCTTCAACGTTCTGCTCGGCGACATGAGCCTGGTGGGCCCCCGACCCGAGTGGACCGCCCTCGTTCCCGAATTCACCGAGAAGGTGCCGCTCTACATGCATCGCCTCGCGGTGAAGCCCGGAATCACCGGGTGGGCCCAGGTCAAGAATCCGTACGGCGCCACCGTCGAGAACACCTGGGACAAGCTCCAGTACGACCTCTACTACATCAAGAACATGTCGATCTTTCTCGACCTCCTCATTCTTCTGCACACCGTGCAGATCGTGCTCTTCACTCAAGGATCCGGTGCATGGAAAAACAAAAAGCGTCCCTCGACTACGTCCGTCTCCTACGCCGCGTAATCGCCCATCGCTGGCGGATCATGGCGTTCGGCTTCCTGGCCGTCGCCCTGCCGACGATGGTGTGGGCTGTCATCGGGACGGAGGATACGTACGAAGCGTCCGCCACACTCTTCTTGCTTCCTGAGAGGAGCGATCCCGGCTATCTCCGTGAGTTCATGACACCGGAGATCAGCGCGCTTTACCACGTCATCCTCAGGAGCCGCTCGCTCGCCCAGGGGGTGATGGAAGCGCTCCCGAAAGACAGCCGCGACGAGCTGAGCCGCCGCATGGGGCTGCGCGACTACGTTCTGGCGGCCATGAACCAGGTGCGTCGCTGGCGCGGGCAGGACGTGGTCGTCTACAGCCCCACGGAAATGGCGGTGCGCGAGCTCCAGGAAGCGCGCATGAGCTTCAACATCGCGAAGGACGGCACGGTGACGGTGAGCGCCACCGCGTTCAGCCCGCGGGTGGCCGTCGATCTGTCCAATACCTACGTCGACGTCCTCCTGAGCCGCAGCAGCCAGTTTGCGCGGCAGCAGGCGCGGGGCACGCGCGAGCTCCTGGAGACCCTGCTCGTCCAGGCGAAAACCGGCCAGGCCGAAGCCGAAGACGCGCTGCGAAAGTTCCAGATGCAGAGCGGCGGTGTCCTGAAGCTGCCCGACGAGGTGCGTGCTGATCTGCAGCGCCTGTCACAGCTGGAGGGACAGCTCTCCGACGTGCAGGTGAACCGCGAGATCGCCGACGGCCGCCTCGCCTACCTGAGGGGCGAACGGAAATCCGCCGGCGCGGGGATGGTCGTCGACCCCACCGTACAGCCGCTGCGCGAGCGGGTGACGAGGGTCGAAGCGAAGCTGGCCGGGTTCAACGAAAAATACACCGACCAGCATCCGCTCGTGCAGGCGGCCCGCTCGGAGTTGCAGGAGGCCCAGGACCGGCTGCGGTCAGCGCTGCAGGGGCACCAGACGCCGCGACCGGGCGGCGCCACCGTCGTCAAGCCTCTGGAAAGCGTCCAGCTCGCCAAGCAGATGGCGGACCTCGAGGTGGAGATCGTCTCCCTGCGTGCCAGGGAAGACGGACTTCAGCAGCGAATCGGGCGCCTCAAGAAATCAATGTCGGCCTTGGGCGCCCGCGAGACGGAGTATGCGGGCTTCGCGCGCGCGGTGGAGACGCAGGCGCGCCTCACCGGCATGCTCGGCGACAAGCTCACGGGCGCGCGGATCAGCGAGCAGACGACGATCCGCGGCATCCAGATCATCGATCCCGCCGCCCTCCCGCG
>JBKKCN010000145.1:0-3219 GCA_046712525.1 Candidatus Rokuibacteriota bacterium | reverse complement strand
CGGAAATACGCCTCGATCCACATCTCGAGTGTCTGATCGTGTCGCTCCACGTCACCGATGATGATCGGGCGAAGCTCCTCGCGGTAGCGCGCTCGCAGGATGTTCGCATCGAGAGGCACGGACTTCGGAACTGCCTCGATGTAATCGAGATCGTTCGTTGGCCGAGGCAGATCGTAATACAGGGAGGCCACGAAGCCGCCAAGACAGTGGATCTCAACGGAGCGCGGCAGCTGACGATCTACGTCGGCAAGGAAAGCACGCCACGGATTCGGCAGTTCACGCGACGTAGCGGAGGGCATCTGCCGTCCAGTCGGTCAAGAGGTTCCAGTGCCTGGCGGTCTCGGAACGATGCGCGGCGAGCCAACGGCGCTCGGCGTCGGGCAACGAGCCGCCGCAGAGGGTGTCTTCGCGCACCAGGCGACTCCGGTCGAGCTGGCCTTGTAGATCAGCGAGCGCACGAGCCTGATCGGGCTCCCCGGTGCGGTCGGCAAGGCTGCGGGCCAGGCTCACGACAAATCCGAAACGGTTCTGAAGGTCACGCACTTTCGCCTCCCGCACAGCCCAACTCCAATCGAGCGTCCAGTACCGTAGGACGACCCACGGCAGAGCCTCGACGAGTCGCGGCTCGAGGATGTCCTGGGCGAGCGCAGTGAGAAGAACCTCACCGGGGTTCTTGGATCTCCATCTCCGGGGACGCAGGTGGGCGAACGCCGGGTATTCCAAGCCGGCGAGGTCCTTGGCCAGCCTTGCGGCATCGGCCCGGGTGGAAAGCTCTCGCCGCGAGTGCGGAACGGCCGTCGGTGGCATCTCGTAGAGCTGCGCTGCTCGCAGCGCCAACCTGGGAGTGAGCACGCGTTGGCCTCGCTCGAGCATCGCCAGGTATGGCTGGGACACGCCGAGCCCTGAAGCCGCCTTGACCTGGCTCCAGCTCTTGCGGAGTCGCGCCGCACGCAGATCGGCACTGGTCATGATCGCGCTATATTATCACACATGTGTAATAGTCTCTGGTCGATGAGCCGCACGCCCTGCGATTCGAGATTCCCTGCTGGACTAGCTGTGCGCGACGGGTATCCCACTTCGAATTGGTCAGCGAGCGGGCCCCAGAACGGGTAGTAGCCGTCGACGGCGAAGCCGTTGCCGTTGGATATGAAGAGCCGCATGACGGCATCGATGCGCCCGTGACGGCGGACGCGGATGACGGCGCCGTCCCGGCGAACGCGACATCCGGAGGCCGAAGCCAATGCCCAGGCGGTCGGGCTTCACCATGTCGCCGAGCAGCGCGTAGACGGCCCACATCACGATTTCCATCGCGGCCGATGAAGGAAATGCTTCCTCCTTAGACAGGAGTGAAGGATTCTTGACGCGAGACCGCACGCGAGGTAGCATCCCGCGCTGATGGCCGCCCCTCCCGCCTCCCGTGCCCGCCGCTCGTCCGTAGAGCCCGCCCGCACTGCCGAGGAGCTGATCGACGTCGTCCGCCGCCAGTCGACGAAGCTCTCCGCCGGACAGCGCAAAGTGGTCGAGCTCTTCGTCAGCCATTGCGACCGGGCCGTCTTCCTCACCTCGCTGCAGGTGGCACAGGAGGCGGGCGTGAGCGAGGCCACGGTAGTGCGCACGGCGCGCGCGCTCGGCTTCCGCGGCTATCCGCAATTCCGCACCGCCTTCCGCAGCTACTTCGTGGAGCGAATGTCCACCGTGACGCGCGTGCGGCTTGCAGCGGCGCCGCGGCGCAGCGTCGGCGACATCATCGACGTCGTGATGGAGAGTGATCGCAAGAATCTGGAAGCCACGCGCATGCGCCTCGATGACAAGGCGCTGGCCCGCGCGGCGGAGATGATCGGCTCCGCGCGCACGGTGTACATCCTCGGCATGCGCAGTGCGTACGGGCTGGCCTGGCTGCTGCACTTCTCGCTGCGGCTCATCCGAGTGCCGGCCCAGATCGTCACCCTCGGCGCCAGCGACGTCACCGAGCAGATGGAGGCGGTGGGGGAGGGCGACGTCGTGTTCGGGATGACGTTCGAGCGCTACACGCGGGCGACCGTCGAGCTCTTCGCGGCGTGCGTCGCCAAGGGTGCGCGGGGCATCGCGCTCACGGATAAGCCGACGTCGCCGCTGGCGGCGTCCGCGGACGTCGTGCTGGAGGCGCCCACCCGGCTGGGGTCGTTCATCGACTCCTTCGTGGCGCCGACGGCGATCATCAACGTGCTGCTCACGCTGGTCGCCGCCAAGCGGCGGCGCAAGGTGCTGCGCGCGCTCGAGCAGCGTGAGCACGACTGGCGCCGGTCCCGAACATACCTGTGACATCGACATGGGAGGAATGATGGCCTCGAACCCTGCACTGCTGCAGGACGCTACGAATCTGTTGCCCGGCGCCTCGCTGGGCTCGTTTTACCTTCCGGAGAAGGACGACCTCGTCATCGATCGCGGGGCAGGCAGCCACGTGTGGGACGTGGCAGGGCGCGAGTTCATCGACTGCATCCTCGGCTCGGGGCCGATGGTGCTTGGCCACGCTTATCCCACAGTCGTCGCCGCCGTGACGGCGCAGATTGCGCGCGGGGCCAGCTTCTATGCGCTGAACGAGCCGGCCATTCGCCTTGCCGACAAGATCGTGAAGGCCGCGCCGTGCGCGGAGGCAGTGAAGTTCTGCGGCTCCGGCGCGGAGGCCACCTTCTACGCGCTGCGCCTGGCGCGTGCGGCCACCGGACGCGAGAAAATTCTGAAATTCGAGGGCGGGTACCACGGCCATCACGATTACGCCCTGATGAGCGTGTGGCCCAAGCGCCTCGATCCGTTCCCGGCCGCCGCGCCCGACTCCGCCGGCATCCCGCGTTCGGTCGGGGACAGCGTGCTCATCGCGCCGTTCAACGACCTCGCCACCACCGTGGCTATCATGGAGCGCCACAAGGACGACCTCGCCGCCGTCATCGTGGAGCCCCTGAGCCGGATGCTGGCGCCCGTGCCCGGGTTTCTCGAGGGGGTGCGCGAGGCGACGCGCCGACTCGGCGCCGTGCTGATTTTCGACGAAGTGGTGACGGGCTTCCGCGTCGCGTACGGGGGGGCGCAGGAGCTGTACGGCGTGGTGCCGGACCTCGCGTGCTACGGCAAGATCGTAGGCGGCGGGCTGCCGCTCGCGGCCATCGCGGGCAAGCGCGACATCATCGAGCTCGCCAATCCGCGCAAGAAGGGCGCGCCCGACTACACGTACATCAGCGGCACGCT
>JBKKCN010000144.1:0-5795 GCA_046712525.1 Candidatus Rokuibacteriota bacterium | reverse complement strand
CTCAAGCGCTACGGCGCCGGGCGCGTCACCGCCTACGATGAGGAGGCGATGGAAGCGCTGGAGCGCTACGCATGGCCGGGCAACGTGCGCGAGCTGCAGAACGTCGTCGAGCGCGCGTGCGCACTCGCCGACGGCGCCGCCGTGACCCGACGCGACCTGCCGGAGCACCTCGTGCAGGGCGCTCGCCTCACCGAGGCCGCCCGCACGGCGCTGCCCGCCGACGCGCGCCTGGCTGACACCACGGACCTCGGCCTGAAGGACGCCAAGGAAAAGTGGATGAGCGTGCTCGAAGCCGCGTATCTGAAAGATTTGCTCGCCCGCCACGGCGGCAACATCACCGCCGCCGCCAAGACGGCCGGCATCGACCGCGCCGCTATGTTGAGGGCGGCGCCGATGAACCGTCCCTCCTCTTCGATCACCTCACCACGGTGGATGCCGATACGCAGCGCAGGGAAGCGCGGCTCGCCTGCCACGCGCGCGCGCAGGCTCATCGCGACGTCGACGGCGGTGGCCGCGCTCGCGACCGCGATGACGAGCTCGTCACCGACACGCTCCACGATGCGCGCGTCCGCGGGCAGGCCTTCGCG
Organism: Candidatus Rokuibacteriota bacterium; assembly: GCA_046712525.1. Lineage (GTDB taxonomy): Bacteria > Methylomirabilota > Methylomirabilia > Rokubacteriales > CSP1-6 > JBBDXO01. The sequence continues at coordinate 5,208 of JBKKCN010000144.1, read as the reverse complement.
CGCGATCTCCACGTAGCGATGGATGACGGCGGCGGCGCCGTCATTGCCGTGGGCTTCGGTGAGCGCCGAATAGCCGGAAAGATCGGCGAACACGAACGTCACGTCAACAGCGCCTGTCATGGCCGTTTCCAATGGTAGCAGGCGCCGCGTGCGTGCGTGCTACAGCGGACGTCGCAGCCGTACCGCCACCCCGTCGCAGCGCACAAGCCCCTGCTGGGCGCCTACGTGAGCGCCTTCGTCGCGTACTTCGCGAGGAGCGCGTGCGTATGGCAGTCGTTGCAGCCCGTCACCGCACGGTGGCTGGACGCGATCCAACCGTCGTACTGCGCGCGCATGATCGTGGCAGTTGGCGCAGGTGGCCGGATTGTTCGTGAGGTACGAGGCGGCCTGGAGAGGAGTGTCAGCGCCGGATGGGCGCCCTGCCCTGAAACCAGACGAGGTCGGCCACCGTGTGAAATCCCCGTCCACGCAGCGCAGGCAACAGCGCGAGGAAGATCTGCCCCGCCGCGATGGCGTCACCCTCCGCGGTATGACGGCCGACCACCCGCACGCCGAGGCGAGCGGCGACAGCTTCGAGACTGAGGTCCCCCGAGTCCGGCCACAACGCGCCCGCGAGCCGCATGGTGCACAGCGCGGGGCTCACAGGCGCCGGCAGGCCGCGGCGCCTGCGGTCGCGCGCGAGCACGGCAAGGTCGAACGCGACGCCGTGGCCCACGATGACGCGCCCGTCGAGGACGGCGTCGATCCTGACGATGACGGCCGCGACGCCCGGCGCATCGATGACCATCTCGTCAGTGATGCCGTGGATGGCGGTCGACGGCGGGGGGATGGCCCGGCCCGGATTGACGAGCGTGACGAGACCCGGCAGCCGCCCGCCGCCCACGAACGGGATGGCGGCCGCGGAGACCACGGCGTCCGTGCGAGGGTCGAGGCCCGTCGTCTCGAGATCGAGGGCGACGAACCCGGCCTCCACGACGCTCTCGAGGCCCGGGCTGACCGGCCGCGCCGACCACCAGCGGACGAGGCGCCACGTCATCGGCAGCGCACGTGGTCAGGCAAGGACGTCGGTGTTGAAGCGCGCGCGGATCCCGGCCTGCATGCGCTGCACGGTCTTGAGCGCGTCACGGAACAGCAGCAGATCGGCGCGGGACAGGCGCCGCGGATCGACGTCGTTGTCCGGCGGCGCCCCAACCTCCAGCCGCTCGAGCTGGTGGACCATCCGCAGCCGCAGCAGGTGCTGGTAGGCATCCGTGATCTCGCGGGCCTCCGCGCCGGTGTAGAGACCGCGCGCCGATGCCCCGCGCACGCGCTCGACGGTGTTGACCTCCGCCAGCGCCAGCTCGAGCGCGGCGAGACGAGCGGCGCCGACGAGCTGCAGGCTGCCCGCGCCCTTCACGTCCACGGTGCCGCGCTTCGGGCCGCGCCGCCGCGTCGCGATGTTGCCAAGGAGCGTGAGCGGCACGCGGCGGGCCACGACCTCGCGGGCCATCAGGCCCAGGAAGACCCGGCTCGCCGGCGCCTGCTCGCGGACGAGCGCGCCGAGGGGAGCGGCCAGCTCCGCGGCGCCGGCGAGCGCGCGCAGATCGAAATAGATGGAAGCGTTGAGGACCTCCTCGGGTGACGGGTGGTCGATCCAGCGGCGGAAGTACTCGCGCCACCCCGACACGGGCTGGCACCATATCGGATTCGACGCCATTGCGTTGCCAGGGCACGGCGGAAAGCCGACCGCCACCAGCCCCGCCACCACCTGCGTGCCGAACGTCGCGTAGTAGGCGGCGGCGGCGGCGCGCGACTCGTGCGGGGGATCGGCGTAGACGAGGCCGTTGTCCTGGTCGGTGCGCAGGGTCTGCTCGCGGCGTCCTTCGCTGCCGAACGCAAGCCAGCAGTACGGCACCGGCGGGGCGGACACGCCCCTCGCTTCCAGCGCAGCCGTGGTGAGCCCGAGCACGCGCCGAACGATGCGGTCATTCAGCTCGGCCACGATGTCGCCGATGTCGTAGGCGGAGCCGCCTTCGTGCACGAGCCGGCGCACCAGCGCGGTCGTGCGCGCCGCCATCTGCGCGAGCCCCTCCAGGGAAGGCGCGCGGCCGATCTCGCGGGCCAACATGACGGGATGCGTGCTCTCGAGCCGCAGGAAATCCGAGCTCGACAGCACACCCACCGTACGGCCGGCGTCCACCACGACGAGGTGATGGATGGCGGCGCGCGTCATCTCGAGCAGCGCCGCGAAGGCGGGCGCGGCCGGAGTGACGGTGACGAGCGGAGCCGACATGATCTCCGCCGCGGTGGTCGTCGTCGCATCGCGGGCCGCCGCCACCACCTTCGTGCGCAGGTCGCGGTCGGTGACGATTCCGAGCGACGAGCCCGCGGCGTCCACCACCACCACGGATCCCACGCGGTGCCGTGACAGCAGCGTCGCCACCGCGACGGCACAGGTGGCAGGCTCGCATGTCACCACGGGCGCTTGCATGAGGTCGCGCACGCGGTGCAAAAACAGCGACAGGCCGGCGGCAGGTGCGGCAGCCATCGTGCGTCTAGAGTCTCACAGGGGCACTACACTCCCGCGCTCGCTGCTCCTGCGCGCGGACCGCGTGATCCCGCGAGCGCGCCGCCGCTGACGAGCAGCAGAGCGCACGCGACCAGTAGCGCCGTCGACATCTCCGCGCCCGCTTTGATGGCGTAGGTCGCCGTGAGCGGACCCAGGATCTGACCGAGCGCGAAGGCGGCGGTCATGGCGGCCATGAGACCGGTGGCGTGCGGGCCCGCCACGAGCCGAGCTTCCTGCAGGCCGACCATCGTGCACACCACGAAGGTGCCGCCCACGAAGAGGGCGGCGAGCATGATGCCGGCGATGCCCGGCCACAGCACGGGAACGGCCACGCCGACCGCCATCGTGAGCTGGCTGACCATCCACAGCCGGCGGTTCGGCATCGCGCGCGCCAGCGCCGCCGCCGCGAACGTGGACGACGCGGCCGCAGCGCCGAAGACCGGCCACGACCATCCGAAGATCGCGGGGTCATCGACTACCTCTCGCGCCATCACGGGAAGAAAGGTCGCGGGAATGATGTAGCCGAAGCCGAACGATCCGTAGCAGAACACGAGCCGCATGGATTCGGCATCCCAGCGATGCCTGCCGTGCGCCGCGCTCGCGTCCACCGCCCGCACCGCATGGCTGCGGACCATCGACCAGATCCACGCGGTTGCGCCCAGCGACAGGATCCCGAGGCCGATCCACGCCTGCGCCGAGCTCGCGTTGCCGCGCATGAGCACGAGGCAGAAGGCGCCGGCGACGGCGATGCCCGTGCCCACTCCCGCGTAGACGGTGCTGTTCAGCACGGGGCGCCGGAGCGGTGTGAGCCGTTCCAGGGACCACGCCGACACGTAGATCAGGACCCAGGCACTCGCGATGCCCGCGAGCAGCCGCAGCACGACCCATGCGGTCACCTGATGGACAATGCCCATCCCGAGCGTGGTGATGCCGATGGTGACGAGCCCGGCGCGAATGGCGGTGGTCGCCTGCACGCGCAGCGCCATCGCCGACAGCGCGCCGAGCAGATAGCCGAGATAGTTGGCCGACGCCAGCCAGCCGCCGGCGGCGAGCGAGAGGCCGGCGTCCACCTGCATCATGGGAAGGATGGGCGTGAACGCAAAGCGCCCGATGCCCATCGCCACGGCGAGGGCGAGAAGGCCGGTGAGCGCGACGGCCACCGGCGACACCCGTGAGCTCCGAGGGCCTACCACCTCACACGCTCAGCTCGCGTGCGGCGCTCATCCCGGCCTCCTTGACTCTGCGGCCGTAGTCGGCGCAAGATCGCCGGCAAACAAGCGCGGGATGCGGCCGCGGACGCTCACTTTCGCCGGACGATGCTGCTGTTTCCCCGTTGGTGTTGGCCATCCGCCCAAGGAGGACGCCATGAGCTCCATGCACCGCCGCACCTTCCTCGCCGGTACCGCCGCCACCGCCGCCGTGGCCGTGGCCGCTCCGTACGTGCACGCGCAGAAGAAGGGCGGCACGCTCAAGTTCGTGCCGCACGCCGACCTCAAGATCCTCGACCCCGTGTGGACCACGGCCTACATCACGCGCAACCACGGCTACATGATCTACGACATGCTCTTCGCGCCCGACGCCAATATCCGGATGCAGCCGCAGATGGTGGACAAGTACACGGCGAGCGCGGACAAGCGGAAGTGGTCCTTCACGCTGCGCGATGGGCTCAAGTGGCACGACGGTCAGCCCGTAACGGCCGAGGACTGCGTGCTGTCCATCAAGCGGTTCGCCGCCCGCGACGCGGTGGGCCAGCTCATGGCGAAGTCGCTGGGCAAGCTTGCCGCCGTAGACAAGAAGACCTTCGCCCTCGAGCTGGAGACGCCCTTCGGCCTCGTGCTCGAATCGCTCGGCAAGGCCTCGGCGAGCCCGTGCGTCATGATGCCGGCGCGGGTGGCGGCCACCGACCCCCACGAGCAAATCAAGGACTTCACCGGCTCCGGCCCCTACAAGTTCGTCAAGGACGAGTGGCAGCCCGGCCACAAGGTGGTCTACGTCGCCAACAAGGACTACGTCCCGCGCACCGAGACCCCGAGCGGCGGCGCGGGTGCCAAGCGCGTCTTCGTGGACCGCGTCGAGTGGCGCTACATCCCCGACCAGGCCACCGCGGCGGCAGCGCTGGAGGCCGGCGAGGTGGACTTCTGGGAGAACCCGCCCATCGACTTCGTGACGCGCCTCGAGAAGAACGCCGGCCTCACGGTCTTCGCCACCGATCCGAAGGGCAATCTCGGAACCGTCAGACCCAACTCGCTGCACCCGCCCTTCAACAACAAGAAGGCCCGCCAGGCCCTGCTCCACATGATGAACCAGCAGGACTATCTCCAGGCGGTCATCGGCAACGCCAGGTACGGCAAGACCTGCCCCAGCATCTTCATCTGTGGCGGCCCGTTCGAGACGGCGGCCGGGGCCCCCAAGCAGGATCTCGAGAAAGCCAGGCAGCTTCTCAAGGAGAGCGGGTACGACGGCCGCCCCCTCGTCATTCTCGACCCGACGGACTCTCCCTTCGCGCATGGCCCGGCGCTGGTCACCGCCGATCTGCTCAAGAAGATCGGCGCCGCCGTCGACATCCAGGCCATGGACTGGTCCACCATGGTGGCGCGCCGGGCCAAGAAGGAGCCCCCGGCCCAGGGCGGCTGGAACATCTTCCACACCTGGACCACCGC
>JBKKCN010000143.1:0-4358 GCA_046712525.1 Candidatus Rokuibacteriota bacterium | reverse complement strand
CACGTGCCCGAGCTGGTGCGCCAGCCGCTGGCGGCGATGCTGTCGGAGCGTTTCCGCCTGCCCGCCTTCGTCGACAACGACTGCAACGCGCTCGCCCTCGGCGAATGGATGTTCGGCGCCGGGCGCGGCAGCCGCTCCATGGTGCTCCTCGCCCTCGGCACTGGCTTCGGCGCCGGCATCGTGCTCGACGGCCGCCTGCTCCGCGGCGCGGGGGGATTCGGCGGCGAGCTCGGCCACACGCCAGTGAAGTTCGACGGCCCGCCCTGCTGGTGCGGCGGGCGCGGATGCCTGGCCCTCTACGCGAGCGGTCGGGGGATCACGGACGGCGCGCGCGCCCGTGCGAGCCAAGCCCTGCTTGCCATGGCGGGCGGCGATGCCGCCGGCATCACACCCGCGCTCGTGTTCCACGCTGCCTCGGCGGGTGAGCCCGTGGCCACCGCGCTCGTCGCCGATGCCGTGCAGGCGCTGGGCGCGATGGTGGGCACGGTGATCAACGCGCTCAATCCCGAGGTCATCGTCATCACGGGCGGCGTGGTGGCGTCCTTCGCGCCCCTGGAGTCGCGCATTCTCGCCGCCACCCGCGAGTACGCGTTCGCGGACGGCCTTGCTGCCACCCGCGTGGTCATCGTGCCGGGCGACAAGTCCGTCACCATGCGGGGGGCGGCCGCGCTCGTGGCGTACGAGGGCGCGTGAGGCGCTCCTTGAAGCGTCGTGCGCGTTCGACGAGATCGCACGGGTCCCGCCTGATATTTCCGCTTGACAAATTTATTCAATAGCAATCGCCGCGTGCCGGCAGCACGCACCAGAAGCTCGCTCAACGGCCGCATGGACGGCGATGGGCGCCGAATGTAGTCGGACCGAAGAAAATCGTCGCGCGGCCGCAATCGCCGCCTCTGGAGCCTCGCAGGCGCCTCCAAATACCGGGTGTAGATTCACGCCAGCAAAAGGGGGCCGCTATGCCAATCGATTCGCCGATCATCCCCGCTGTTCTGGAGCCTGTGGCGGAGCTCGACCGGCTGGGCGACGAGATCGCCGAGCTGTCAGCGCACCTCGACGCTGCCACCGCGCGCCTGCTCGATCTCATCCGCGAGTTCGACGCCCGCAAGGGCTGGAGCAACGGATTCCGCTCCTGCGCTGCCTGGCTGAGTTGGCGCGTCGGGCTCAACCCGGGTGCAGCGCGGGAGAAGGTCCGCGTAGCGCACGCCCTCGGAACGTTGCCACGCCTGGCCAGGGCCCTCGCCCGCGGAGAGCTCTCGTACTCGAAGGTCCGGGCCCTGACCCGAGTGGCTACGCCGGAGACCGAAGAGCGTCTGCTCGCGGTGGGACGCGCCGGCACGGCGGAACACGTCGAGCGAATCGTGCGAGGCTGGCGGCGTGTGGATCGGATCGCGGAGATGCAGGAGAGCGCGCGGCAGCACAAGAGCCGCGCGATTCACGTGTATCCGGACGAAGACGGCATGGTCGTGGTGCGCGGACGGCTAACGCCGGAGGTGGGGGCGCTTCTCATGCGGGCGCTCGAAGCCGGCCGCGAGAAGCTGGACCAACAGGGCCACGGTAACGCCGCTCCCACTCCAACGATGGCGCAGGAGCAGGCGGACGCGCTGGCCCTGCTCGCGGAAACGGCGTTGCACCATGAGCTCGACCCCGGCGCGCCGGGAGAACGCTACCAGGTCGTGGTCCACGTCGATGCGGCGGTGCTGGCTGACCCGGATAAGCCCGGCCAATCCGTCCTCGAAGACGGCGCGCACGTTCCCGCGGAAACGTCTCGGCGCCTGGCGTGCGAGGCCAGCAGAGTGGTGATGCGGCACGACCACGACGGGCGTGTGGTGGAGATTGGCGCCCGGACGCGGACGATTCCGCCGGCGTTGCGGAGGGCGCTCCATCATCGAGACCACGGTTGCCGCTTCCCGGGCTGCGGGCTTCCGTTCGGCCAGGGACATCACCTCCGCCACTGGGCGCAAGGCGGCCCCACCACGCTCTCGAACCTCGCCATGCTGTGTCGCCGGCATCACCGCGCGGTTCACGAGGAGGGCTTCCAGGCCGATCGACATGCCGACGGCGCGCTCCAATTCCGGCGCCCGGACGGCCGGCCCTTACTCGACGTGCCGCCTCCATCCACGGTGCCCGCCGATCCTGTGCGCGTCCTGCGCGCGGAGCATGTCGCGCAGGGCTTGCGCCTCCATGCGCGAACGGCGTGCCCGGGCTGGGTGGGCGAGCGCCTGGACGTGGGGTGGGCGATCGACGTTCTGCATCCGCTGGCCATCGGCCGGTCGCCGATGTCGCAGTAGATGCACCGGCCACCCGGGTCGGTCCCTCCCCGCCGCCGCCACTGCGACTGGTCCACGGCGCGTGGTTCGTGCGAGAATCCCCGCCACATTCTGCGGTCGTCGTAGGAGGTCCCGATGAAAGCCATCACGTTCCACGGTGTGAGCGACGTGCGCAGCGAAGAGGTCGCCGATCCCAAGCTCGTCGACGCCACCGACGTCATTCTGAAGATCACCACCAGCGCCGTGTGCGGCTCCGCCCTGCACCAGTATCACGGGCGAGGGGGCACGCTCATCCAGAAGGGCGCGCTGATGGGTCACGAGTTCATGGGGGTGGTGGAGGAGACGGGCGCCGCCGTGCGTGGTGTGCGCAAGGGCGATCGCGTGGTGGTGCCATTCTCCGTGTCGTGTGGCCACTGCGAGTGGTGCCGCAACCGCCTGCCCACGCAGTGTACGACCACCGGTCGCGCCGTCTTCGGCGGGCGCTTTGGCCACGTCTTCGGCGGCGGTCAGGCCGAGCGCGTGCGCGTGCCCTTTGCCGATCACCTGTGTGAGAAGGTGCCCGCCGCCATGTCGGACGATGACGCCATCTTCCTCGGCGACATCCTGTCCACGGGCTACTGCTGCGCGGAGAACGGCTCCATCCGGCCCGGAGATACAGTCGCGGTCTTCGGCGCGGGTCCCGTGGGACTGCTCGCGATGCAGTCCGCGCAGCTCTTCGGACCCGCGCGCGTCTTCGCGGTCGACCGCGTGGATTACCGGCTGAAGCTGGCCGCCGAGTTCGGGGCGGAGCCGGTCAACCTCGACAAGGGCGATCCCGCCGAGCAGCTGCGCAGCCTCACAGGTGGCCGCGGCCCCGACGTCGTCCTCGAATGCGTGGGCCACGAGACGGCCTTCACGCAGGCGATCCAGGCCGTGCGGGCGGCGGGGACGGTGTCCTCCGTGGGCGTCTACGTGGAGACGAGCATGGGCTTTCCCGCCCGCGAGGCGTTCTTCAAGGACCTCACGCTGAAGATGGGCATCTGCAACGTGCGCAACTACATCATCACGCTCATGCCCCTCGTGCAGCGTGGGAAGCTCACGCCGTCGCGGATCATCACCCACACCATGCCGCTTGCGGACGCGCCGAAAGGCTACGCGATCTTCGACAAGAAGGAAGACCGCGCCATCAAGGTGATGCTGAAGCCGTAGCGGGAGCTACTTCTTGGTCAGGAGGTCGTCGAGGGTGCGGGGGATGCGCGAGACGGCGCCCACGCCGTGCAGGCTGGCCACGATCTCGCCGCGGCGGTCGATGACCAGGGTGTACGGCGTGCCGTGGAAGCCGAATTTGTTGCCGACGCTCAGGCGAGGATCGAGCCCGATGGCGTAGTTGACCTTCTGGGCGCGCACGAAGGCGCGCACGTCGCGCACGGTGTCCTGGACGTGGATGGCGAGGATCTTCACGCCGCGATCCTTGTAGCGCTCGGCGACGCGGTTGAGGGCCGCCGACTCCTTCACGCACGGCTTGCAGTACGAGGCCTGGAAGCGCAGGACGAGGATCTGTTTGCCGATGGACTCGCGCGAATCGAAGGGAGTGCCGTCGAGCAGGTTTAGCACGAAGCCCGGGGCGGCGGGGGCCGCCTCCGCGCCCCCGGCCACTGCCAGGAGCACACCGAGCACCGCGAGGCATCGTCGCACATGCGTATAATAGCGGACGTGAACGACCTCGAGCACGAACTTCGCCGCGTCGTCCGCGGTGACGTGCGCTTCGATCCCGCCTCCAAGCTCCTCTACTCGACCGACGCCTCCATGTACCAGGTGGAGCCCATCGGCGTCGTCATCCCGCGCGACGCGGATGACGTGCAGGCGACGGTCGAGCTGGCGCGCAAGCGCCAGGTGGCCTTGCTCTCCCGCGGCGGCGGCACGTCCCTCACCGGCCAGACCGTGAATTACGCCCTCGTGATCGACTTCTCGCGCCACCTTAATCGCGTGCTGGAGGTCAACACCGAGGAGCTGTGGGCGCGCGTACAGCCCGGCCTCGTGCAGGACGAGCTGAACGCCCACGTGAGGCCGCTCGGCCTGCTCTTCGGCCCCGACACCTCCACCTCCAACCGC
>JBKKCN010000142.1:0-8427 GCA_046712525.1 Candidatus Rokuibacteriota bacterium | reverse complement strand
GCCCCTGAGGCCCGCGCGTCATGCCGACGACTGTAGCGTTGGCCCCTAGCTGCCGACGCCGAGGTAGGTGGTCGTGATCTGCTCGTCAGCGCGCAGCGCGGCGGGCGTGCCCTCGAAGACGATGGTGCCGTGGTCGATGACGTAGACGCGGTCGGCGAGGCCGAGGGCCATCTCGGCGTTCTGCTCGACGAGCAGCATGCTCACGCGCTCGTGCTTGAGCTGACGCACCGTGCCCATGACGGTCTCGACTACCAAGGGTGCTAGACCCTGGGACGGCTCGTCGAGCAGGAGCAGCTCCGGCCCCGTGAGCAGGGCGCGCGCGATGGCGAGCATCTGCTGCTCGCCGCCCGACAGGAAGCGTCCCTTGCGGTCGAGCACCTCGCGAAGCTGCGGGAAGCGCTCGAGCACGCTCTCCATCGGCCAGCGGGTGTGTGGCCGGCGGGCGATGTCCAGATTCTCGCGCGCGGTCAGATAGGAAAAGATGCCGCGTGTCTCCGGTACGAGCGCGATTCCGAAGCGGGAGATCGTGTGCGCGGGCAGGCCCGCGATGTCGGCTCCCTTGTAGGTGATGCGGCCGCGGCGGGGTGGCGTGAGACCGGTGATCGAGCGCAGCGTCGTCGTCTTGCCGGCGCCGTTGCGTCCGAGGAGCGCTACCACTTCGCCTTCGCCGACGGCGAGCGAGAGGCCGTGCAGGATGTGGCCGAGGCCGTAGTACGTGTCGATGGAGTGGACTTCCAGGATCATGACGGCGAGATGCCCCCGAGGTACGCGCGGCGCACCTCGGCGTTGCGCTGGATCTCTGCGGGCGTGCCCTCGGCGATCACGCTGCCGAAGTGCATGACCGAGATCCGGTCGGACATCGTCATCACCACGTCGATCTTGTGCTCGATGAGGACGATCGTGTAGCGCCCCTTGAGCGCGCGCACCAGCGCCACCATCTTCCTTGTCTCGTCCGGGGAGAGGCCGGCGGCGGGCTCGTCGAGCAGCAGCAGGCGCGGGGAGGCCGCGAGCGCGATGGCGAGCTCGAGCTGTCGCTGCTCGCCGTGGGAGATCTCGCGCGCGGGCCGCGCCGCCTTCGCCTCCAGGCCGACCTCGCCCAGCACGACGAGCGCGCGCTCCGCGATGTCCGGGTAGCGATCCGCCCGGCGCCACGCCAGACCGCGCCACGAGGGCTGACGCGCGAAGGCCGCCAGCCACACGTTGTCGAGGAGGGAGAGGGTGGGGAAGATGCTCGTGCGCTGGAAGGAGCGCGCGATGCCGAGGTGGGCGACACCGTGCGGGGGCGTGCCCGCGATGTCGCGCCCGTCGAAGATGATGCGCCCCGAGGTGGGCGCGTGCTGTCCGGTGAGCAGGTTGAAGAACGTCGTCTTGCCGGCGCCGTTGGGTCCGATCACCGAATGCAGCGAGCCCTGCTGCACCTCGATGGAGACCGCGTTGACCGCGGTGAGGGCACCGAACGACTTCGTGAGGCGCTCGGTGCTAAGGAGTGCCATGAGGGCCGGCGGCGACGGCCGCGCGATGCGTGCGCCACGCCCAGAAGCGCGCCCACGCTTCCACCACGCCTCCGCGGAAGAAGAGCACCACGATGACGAAGGCGACGCCGAGCAGGAGCGGCCAGCGTGCCCACATGGAGCTCACCGACTCCGATAGCCAGATGAACACGAAGGAGCCGATAACGGGGCCGTAGAGAGAGCCCGAGCCGCCGATGAGGGTGGCGAAGACGACGTTGCCGGAGAACACGAAGCCGATGGCCTCCAGCGGCACGATGCCGAAGAGCATGGCGTACAGCACGCCCGCGAGGCCGGCGAAGGCCCCGCCCACCACGAAGGCGGCCAGCTTCATGCGGGGTACGTTGTAGCCGAGGGCTTCCGCCCTCAGCTCGTTTTCCCGGATGGCCTGGAGGATCTTGCCGAGCGGCGACTCCACGATGCGCTTCATGACCCAGAGCGACAGCAAGAAGAGCAGCGCCACCGCCGCGTAGTAGGCGAGCGGTCGATGGATGTCGAGTCCCAGCACGCTCGGCCGCGGGATGCCGGGCATGCCGTCCTCGCCGCCCGTCACCGTGGTCCACTGGTAGGCGGTGAAGTAGAACATCTGGTTGAGCGCGAAGGTGAGCATGATGAAGTAGAGGCCGGAGCGCTGCACGCACAGGTAGCCGACGGCGGCCGCCGACACCGCGCCCACCACGACGCCGATGCCGAGGGCGAGGAAGACATTGATGCCGTAGTACTTCAGCAGGTAGCCGGCGACGTAGGCGGCGGAGCCGAAGAAGGTCGCCTGGCCGAAGGACAGCAGCCCCGTGTAGCCCATGAGCAGATTCAGCCCGAGGCCGAAGATCGCGAAGATCCAGATCTCGGTGGCGATGGCGTGGCGGACGAAGACCGGCAGCAGGATCACCGCCGCCAGGATGGCCAGCCACGCTCTCGTCATCGGATGCCGAAGAGACCCTGCGGCCGCACGAGCAGCACGACCGCCATGACGGCGAAGATCACTGCCACGGAGGCTTCGGGCCAGAAGAGCGCGACGAGCGACTGCGCGACGCCCACCAGCACTCCGGCCACGATGGAGCCGATGAGATTGCCGAGCCCCGCGAGAGCGACGACGACGAAGGCGATGCCGAGCATGTCGACGCCCATCCACGCGTTCAGCCCGCGAATGGGCGCGGTGAGCGCGCCCGCGACACCCGCCAGCACGCACCCCATCGCGAAGGCGGCGGTGAAGAGGCGGTGGATGTCGATGCCGAGGAGGGCGACCATCTCCTTGTCCTCGATGCCCGCGCGCATGATGGCCCCGTAGCGCGTCTTCTCGAGGAAGAGCCAGGCGCCGAACACCAGCAGCGCCGCCGCCACCATCACGAAGAGGCGGTACTTCGGATAGAAGGTGATGCCGAGGTCGACGCCGCCCCGCAGTATCGGCGGCGGGAGCTGGCTCATGCCGACGGGGCTCCACACGATGATGATGCCTTCCGTGATGATCAACGAGAGGCCGAAGGTGAGCAGGAGCTGGTAGTCGTGGCCGGCCTTGTAGAGGGGCCGGATGCCGAAGTACTCGATCAGGATCCCGAGCAGCCCCACGCCGAGCGGCGCCAACAGCAGCGCAAGCCAGAAGTTACCCACGAGCTGGATGACCGTATAGAGGAAGTAGGCGCCGAGAGCGAAGAGGGCGCCGTGAGCGAAGTTCGGGATGTTGAGCACGCCCGTGATGATGGACAGGCCGATGCCCATCAAGGCATAGAGCATGCCCGTGGCAAGACCATTGAGGATCTGGCTGAAGAGAAGGGCCGCGTTCAGCTAGAGCGTCCCGATGTCCTTGCAGGCGGCGTACTCCGCCGGCAGCGGCGTGGAGCCCGTCGCGATGATGTCGGCGAAGTCCATGGGATGCTTCATGGCTTCCTTCTTCTTGCAGCGCATGAAGAAGTACGGCCGCAATGTCTGGTGGGTCTTGGGATCCACCTTCATGCGTCCCACGAGGTCGTCGACCTCGAGGCCTTCGCACGCCTTGATGACGTCCGGCACCTCGGTGGACTTGGCCTTGTCCATGGCGGCGAGCGTCATGCGCGTCATGCCGTAGGCGGCGGCGGGCGCATAGCCGGGCGGGTTGCCGAACTTCGCCTGGTAATTCTTCACGAACTCACGCGCCACCGGCGTGTCCGCCGTGTAGTAGAAGTTCGAGCCCACCCAGATATTTTCGCGGATCTCGGGGTTGAGCTGCACCAGCTCCTCCACGCCCGAGGACCACGTCATGATGAGCGGGAGCTTCGGCGTGAGACCGAAGTTGAAGATCTCGCGCGCGCCCGTCACGGCGTCGAGGCCGAAGTTGATCATCGCCACCACGTCGGGCTTGTTGCCGGCCGCCTTGGTCACGTAGTTCGAGAACTCGCGCTCGCCGAGCGGGTGACGGTCGGCGCCCACGAACTCGATCCCGTGCGTCTTGCCGACTTCCTTGATGTACTTCTCTACGGACCAACCGAACGCGTAGTCGGCCACCAGCAGGTGCCAGCGCTTCGCCTTCGGATTCGCCTGCATGAAGGTATCCACCACCGTCTTCGCCGCCGTGTACGGGCTCGCGGCCCACTGGAACGAATACTTGTGGCAGCGCGCGCCCGAGATGTCCTCGGTGCCGCCGCTGAAGTAGTGGAAGACCTTCTTGCGCTTGGCCACCTCGGAGACGGCGAGGGCGACGCCGGAGGACCACGGACCGATGATGTATTTCACCCCGTCGGAGTCCACGGCCTCTTCCGCTCGTCTCGTCGCCGAGCCCGCCTTGGTCTCATCGTCGCGAGTGATGTACTTGATGCTCTTGCCCTGGATCTTCATCCCGCGCTCGTCCAGGGCCATCTTCATGCCGCGGTCGAGGACCGGTCCCACGTCTGAGAAGGCGCCCGTAAAGGACCAGAGGCCCAGCATCGGGACCTCTCGTCCCTGAGCCCGCAGCACAGCCGGGAAGCCGAGCCCCGTCGCCGCCGCGGCGGCGCCTCCGAGTTTCAGCACGTGCCGCCGAGTGATCTCGCCCATGGTGGTCCTCCGCGTCTGTTGGTTTCCGTCCGCTGGGGGGAGAATCGGCCAAGCACCGACCCCTGTCAACAGCGGTCGCGGATATCGAGGAGCGCCACGGCTTTGCCGGGGCGCTGCCGAGCGTCGGGGGGCTTGGGGGGCCCCATCGCGCCGTGTCTGACCGGCCTTAGTCTGCCCTTCGGCGGCACTGTCCGCGCCACGAGGAAACAACGGGCGACCGCAGCCGCATAGCCCCGCCCGCGGATACACGAGGTGGCGGATGAGCCCGGCGATGCGCTGAAATCCACCGCTCGCGGGCGCCACCCGCCCCCTGGCCTCGGGGCCCCTCGGCCCCGGGGCCCCCGCGCCCCCGCAAACCCCTGAAAAAGAAGACCCTTCCCAAGCGCGCCCGCCATAGCGGTAGCAACGCGCAGCAGGGCGTTTCGATCGCGTGGTCATTGCTCACGATGAAAAGGGGAAGCCTCAGGGCCTGACCCCCGTTCTCTTCGCTTTTTATACTTACTTAGGGCTGCGGCGACGGCGGAATCCAGCCGCGCCTAACAAACCTAAGCCGAGTAGCGCCAGGATCGATGGTTCGGGAACAGCCGTGGGAGGCGGTTGTTGCTGTTGGGCGAGAAAGACGCCGGACTCCGAGGTGAAGGTAACGCCTGGAGGCAACTCCAGTGAGAGCGCCGCGGTGCCAAAGAAGTCCGCAGTCGCGTTTGTAACCCTCGAGCCAAATCCACCATCACCAAGGTTCATTGTAGTTGTCAGGTGAAAAAATGGAGCGGGAAGGAAAACAGGATCAAAAGCTACCGGGATGTCGAAGAAAGCAGTAAATGGGGCATCACTCAGTCGTCTGAATATTGCAAACGGTGCGGGTTGGACGCCGCCTCGAGTGTCCTCAGTAATATCCATTTGCAAAAAGGATCTGTTCCGTGCATTACCTCCCAGGTCATCACCTGTAATTGAACCTGTCACGCTCGCGTTAACCCTGACGATAAAGTTTCCCGTGATGCTGGGTGAAACATGGAGGAAGACTGTATCAGTCAATCTGGCTAAAGCGGACGCGCCCGTGAAGCTAGTGCCGAAGCTATCGACAGGCCCTTGAGCCATCACGAACACGCCGAGTTCGCCAGTGGAGAGATCGGCGCGGGCTCTCCCTTCCGCTATTCGGAGACCTGGGAAGGCGGGGGACCCTGCACCGGAGAGGCTGAGGGAAACGGATCCACTGGATACATTCGCCCCTCCTTCATGCCTGTTCTGAAAGCATGGGTCCGGAAATGGCGCGTCAGGAGAACACACCGATAAGAGCACTGCAGCGTCCGCAGAAAACGCCTGTGCGACCCCTGCCATCGCAACGATCGCGGCAAACAGCATCACTGCGGCGAAGTGCTTCGTCCTGAGCATGAACGCCTCCCAACGCGAGTTGAAAAAGGTAGGAAGCAAGACAGCGACCAATCTGCGCTTCCCTTGAATGGCGCGCGTTTGCAGGATGAGGCGCGGGGGGAGTCCTTCAGAACTGTAAGGTGCGGCTTACACGTCCTGGCCGTCCGAGCGGACGAAGCCCCGCTCGCGGAGCAGCGCGACGATGCGCCGGGCGTTGTCCTCGGGGGCCCGCGACGGTGTTGAGCCGAAGCTCGGGCGCGTCGGGAGGCTCGTAGGGGTCATCGATGCCCGTGAACTGGGCGAGTTCGCCGCGGCGCGCCTTCGCGTACAGGCCCTTCGTATCGCGCGCCTCGCAGACGGTGAGCGGTGTGTCCACGTAGACCTCCACGACGCGCTCGGTGCCGACGAGCGCCCGCGCTTCGCCCCGGGGCACGGGTTGGCGGCCGCGTCAACGGACAGCCGTCCTTCCTAGCGGTCCGCGGCGACACCGTCACGGCCTTCGACTCCGCGCCAGTGACGCTCGCGGCGCTGAGGTACTTGTCGACGGACTGTACGGGGTCCCCGGCGTTCACCAACGAGCCCGAGCCCGCGGGTGGCGTCTACAAATCCTGGACAGGGCGGCGGTGGATCGCAGTCCTCGGCGGCGCCAACCAGATGGGCAGCACCCTCTGGAGCGTTCGGACGGTAAATGGCTGCGAGCAGTTGACGCCCGCGAACACAGTTCACTGGCCGCTCGCGGACCCGGCGAGCATAAATCTCGATGGGCAGTACGTCGCGCCCTTCATAATTACCTTCTTCGGCTCGTCAGCAGCGGCAAGCAACGCGGGCGTGTCCAGACCATCGGGCGCGCCCGTTTCTTCTTCGGGATGATCCATTCCGTGGAAAACATATAGGTTTGGATCGCGGGCGATTTCCTCTTGATTTCCCTTGACAACCGCACGGCGCGAGATCACCCGGCTGGTGGCCGCCCTCGCCGCGAGTGTAGCGTCCGCGGACCGCGGGCATCGCCGAGCGGCGCAAGAAGATCGAGGCCATGCGCGCGCAGGCACCGGAGCCCGAGTGGTGGATGGAGGCGGACGGTGACCTGGGCGCTCCCCGCGGGGCGTGGAACCGGGCGGACTTCTTCGCCACTCTCCGCACCGTCGGCGGCGCGTGGCTCACGGCACCGCTCCTCAATCCAACCAGCCCGCTGCTCGGCAGGCAGGTATTCAAAAAATTGGGCGTGACGAAGATCACCGTCACCCCGGCCGCGGACGGCACGTGGACGCTGGACGGCGGGGCCGACCTTGCCGGGATGTCCCCGGTCAGTCACGGTGCGCTGGGGGGCCCTTCAAGGCCCCCCATGCAATCGATCGCCCCCCATGCTTGACACTCGCCGCCGCTCAGGGTGACATGCGGGCGATGGACGTGCCCCGCTTCGGTCTCAACCGGTTTGATGCCCGCTCCGTCGATGTGTTCGCGGCGGACGTGCGCCGGGCCGAGGCGCTGGGCTGGGACGCAGCGCTGCAACCGGACTCCCAGCTGCGCCGTCGCGACACCTACGTGCTGCTGGCGGCGGCGGCGCGCGTGACGGAGCGCATCGCCCTTGGCCCGCTGCTCGCGAATCCGGTGAACCGGCATCCCACGGTGACGGCGGGCTCGATCGCGACCATTGACGAGCTGGCGCCGGGGCGCACGCTCCTCGGCTGGGGCGTGGGCGACACGGCGGTGCGGCTGGCGGGGCTGCGGCCGGCGCGCGTGAAGGAGCTGGAGGCGGGCACGCGGCTGATGCGCGCGCTGCTCGACGGCGAAGCGGTCGAGGTGGGAGCGGAGCGCCCCGCGCGCCTGCCGCATCACCGCCCGGTACCGATCTGGATCGCCGCCGGCGGTCCCCGCACGCTGCGCATGGCGGGCGGCGTCGCCGACGGCGTCTTCATCCGCGTGGGCACGCATCCGGCGAACATCAGCGCGTCCGTGGATGCCATTCGTGCCGGCGCCGTCGAGGCAGGCCGCGATCCCTCCACCGTTCGCCTCGGCGCCGTGTTCCACACTGTCCTGGTCGACGACCCGGCGCGCGCGCTCACGATGGCGAAGTCGATGGCGGCCGGCTACTACGAGTATTCGCCGGCGCTGTTCGGTCCGCCGCACCTGACGTGGAGCGGGCCTGACGCGGAGACGCTCAAGCGCACGCACCACGTGGTGCCCGATTTCCACCACGCGCCCGATCTCGAAGCGAGCGGGCGAGTCGTCGATTTTCTGCCCACCGCCGCCGCGGATGCCTTCAGCCTGCGCGGCGGGTCGCCCGAAGTCGCCGAGCAGCTGATCGATGTGCTGCGCTCGGCCCCGGCCCCATTCGACTACGTCGTCCTGCATCCGATTCCCAACCCGCCCTCGCCCGACGACGGCGAGCGCGGTTACATGGCGCGGGTGGCGCGCGACGTGCTGCCGCGCGTGCGCCGGGCGCTGGAGAGCGGCCGCTGACGGTTTCGCGCTACCGGTACGGGCTGATCTCCTTCGGCACGGTGGCGGCGGTCCTCGTCCTCTGGTGGCTGGTGACGGCTTCCGG
>JBKKCN010000141.1:0-3010 GCA_046712525.1 Candidatus Rokuibacteriota bacterium | reverse complement strand
CTCGAAGACCTGCACGAAGGGCACGGCGGCGCCTGCGTTACGGTTGAAGAGATAGCCGACGAGCTCGCTGCCGTCGCGTGTGACGACGGTCACGTCGCCCCGGTAGTCGAAGGCGCGATCGATGACCTCCGCCAGCGTGCCAGGGTCGGTGATCTCGGGCGTCCAGCCCTCGAGGGTCGGCTCGTCCATCCCTGAGCCCGCGCCTACAGACGCCCGGTGAGCGTCGCCACCGCGGTGTCACGGAAACCGCGCAGGGAGCCGAAGGTGTGGTTGACGGCGGTGGGCTCGTAGCCGCAGTGCACCATGCAGTCCTGGCACTTCTCGTTGCCGCTGCGCCGACCGTACTCCTGCCAGCGCGTGGTCTCCATCAACTCGCGAAAGGTCGCGGCGTAGCCTTCCTGGAGCAGGTAGCACGGCCGCTGCCAGCCGAACATGTTGTACGTCGGGTTGCCCCACGGCGTGCACTCGTAGTCGTGCTTGCCCATGAGGAACTGAAGAAACAGCGGCGACTGGTTGAACTTCCACCGCTTCTTCGGATTGCCGAGCATTGTGCTGAAGAGGTCGTGCGTCTTCTGGCGGCGCAGGAAGTGCTCCTGATCCGGCGCCTTCGAATAGCTGTAGCCCGGGGAGAGCATCATGCCCTCCACGCCGAGGTCCATCATCTCGTCGAAGAACTGCTGCATGCGCAGCGGAGAGGCGCCGTCGAAGAGCGTCGTGTTGGTGGTGACACGGAAGCCGCGCGCGAGCGCCTCCCGGATGCCGTCCACCGCCTGCTCGTACACGCCGTCGCGGCACACCGCCTCGTCGTGCTCCTCCTTGAGGCCGTCCATGTGGACGCTGAACGAGAGGTACTTCGACGGCTCGAAGAGCCCCTCCTTCAGCTTCTCCTTGAGGAGGATGGCGTTGGTGCAGAGGTAGATGTACTTGCGCCGCGCCACCAGCTCCTTCACGAGGCGGCCGATCTCCGGGTACATCAGCGGCTCGCCGCCGGGGATGCTCACCATGGGGGCCCCGCACTCCTCCACCGCCGCCAGGCACTGGTCGACGGAGAGATGCTTCTTGAGGATGTGCGCCGGATACTGGATCTTCCCGCAGCCGGCGCAGGCGAGATTGCAGCGGAAGAGGGGCTCCAGCATGAGCACCAGGGGGTAGCGCTTGACGCCCTTCAGCTTCTGCGTCAGCACGTAGGAAGCGACGGTCCACATCTGCGATACGGGTACGCTCATGCGCTCTGCTTCTCCAGATTCAGCCGCTCCGAGGGCCGCTGATAGATCGTCCACAACACGAGCGCCAGGACTGTGTGCAGCCCCACGCTGAGCGCCAGCAAGCTCCACTCACGGATCCAGGCCGTCATCGCCAAGTTGAAGCCGAGCACGGCGTAGTATAACGCGATACCCGGCCAAACGCGCGTCAGCGCAATGATTTCTGGACTTTCCGCCGCAGGCTCTCTCACCAGCGTGAGCCGCAACCACAGATAGCCACCCACGCCCGCCACTCCCACGATGAACCACCCGAGGAAGTTGGAGAGGGGGACACCGAAGTAGGGACCGCCGTCGGGGTAATAGAAGATGCGGCCCAGAAACCAGCGGTCGCCGCGCACCGCGAGGGGATCGATGACGACGTCGAGCAGCATCATGAGGACGCCGGAGAGCAGCGTGATCGCGGTCGTGGACGGCATCCGGCGCGCCCACACGAGCCGCGCCAGGCAGAAGGAGGCGTAGGCCAGGAACGTGAACGACAGCGAGTCCATGAGAGGCACGTTGCCGATGAACAGCTCCCGCTCGAGAGTGTCCCCGGTGTAGTGGTAAAGGCCGAACGGGATGCCGGTCCGGGTGGAGGAGAATTCCGCCAGCCAGGCCACCGGCCATACCCACCCCGCGAAGAGCAGCGTGCGACGCCAACCGAGGTCCCAGCCGCTCGCGAGCAGGAAAATCGCCAGAAAGACAAACACGTACGGGCGAAGCGCAATGGTGCCGAGTAAGAGGTCCATGTGGTCCGGAAGCGACTCCGCATGTTACCATTCCCCCTCGTGAACGCCCTCAACGACGCGATTTCACAAGCACAGGATTACCTCGTCCGCCATCAGGCCGCTGACGGCCATTGGGTCGGGGAGCTGGAGGCGGACACCACGATCACCGCCGAATACCTGCTGCTGTGCCACCTCATCGACCGGGTCAACCGCAGCCAGGAGCGCAAAGCGGTCAAGTACCTGCGGCGGCGGCAGTGCCCCGACGGCGGCTGGAACCTGTTCGAGGCGGGCCCCACGGACCTGTCGGCGACCATCAAGGCGTACTTCGCGATGAAGATGGCCGGCGTCAGCCCCGCGGACCCCGCGATGGTGCGCGCGCACGAGCGGATTCACGCCATGGGCGGGCCCGTCAAGGCCAACGTCTTCACCAAGATCCAGCTCGCGCTCTTCGGCGAGTACGACTGGAACGGCGTGCCCACGCTGCCCGCCGAGATCATGCTGCTGCCCGCGCCCTTCTTCCTGTTCAACATCTACGAAGTCTCGTACTGGTCGCGCACGGTGATCGTGCCGCTGCTGGTCATCATGGACCGCAAGCCGGTGAAGTGGCTGCCGCCCCACCTGGCACTGGACGAGCTGTGGCCGGTGCCGCGCGAGCGCGCGAGCCTGCGCTTCCCGCGCGTACCGGAGCCGTTCTCCTGGCGCGGCCTCTTCTGGAAGAGCTTCTTCATCGCGGTCGACGACGGATTGAAAATCTGGGAGCGCTTCTCGCCCCGCCCTCTGCGCAAGCGGGCCATCGAGGCGGCGCGGTTGTGGCTGGAAGATCGCCTCGCGGTACCGGGCGGGCTCGGCGGCATCTATCCCGCCATGGCGAACTCGATCCTCGCCATGCGCCTGCTCGGCCATCCCGACGACCATCCGCTCGTGCTCGGACAGATCAAGGAGATCGAGGCCCTCATGGTCGATGATGGCGAGGAGCTTCACTACCAGCCCTGCCCGTCGCCCGTGTGGGACACGTGCCTGGCCGCCAACGCGCTCATCGAG